>JAVCBZ010000056.1 GCA_030765735.1 Candidatus Susulua stagnicola
CCAGCTAAATAAGAAATACCTTCTTGTTTTAAAGATATACCTGGACTAGAAGAAGATGTCATTGTTCTCTCTCCAGTTGCTGCAGCACCAAAAATCATATTAATAGCTGCTAATTCACTCTCAGCCTGAACAAAAGCCCGTCCCTCTTCTCGCATTCTTTTAGCCATATGAGCTGTTAACTCATTCTGAGGAGTTATTGGATATCCAGAATAAAACTTACAACCTGCGCTTATAGCAGCCTCACCCATAGCCTCATTTCCACTCATTAATACTTTCTTTATCTTTTTATTTTTTCCCATTTTCTTTATCTATTTGTATACAATTATCTGGACAAATTAAAAAACAAAATCCACAGCCACTGCATTTAGCATCTTTCTTGAAACTAGCAGCCTTAACTCCTCTCTTATTCAAACTAGAAGAAAGTTCTAAGCTCTTTAAGGGACAATAAAAAACGCAAAGCCCACACCCTTTACACTTATCTGTATCTATTATTACTTTAGCCATTGTTGTCCTCTAATGTTTTCTTTATCCTCTTAGCTAAAAAAGAAGCGTCTAACCCATAAATATCAAAAAGTTTTTCTCTTGTTCCTGCCGGAATAAATTCATCAGGGAAACCAGCTCTTATCACTCTAGTCTTACAAAGAAGATTCTCCTTACTATAAAATTCTAAAACTGCCGACCCAAACCCACAATCTAAGGAACCCTCCTCAACAGTAATAATTAAATTAAATTTATTAGCCAACGTCTTTAATAAGTCTTTGTCTAACGGCTTTATAAAACGAGCATTTATTAAGGTTGCATTAATACCTTCTTTCTTTAATAGGGAAACACATTCGCTAGATGTCTTAATCATTGCCCCTAAAGCAATAATACAAACATCTTCACCTTCGCTTATAATTTGTGACTTAGCTAATTTAATTGGCTCTCTGTTGCCTAAAGAATAAGCATAGCCTCTAGGATAACGAATACTTACTGGTAACGAAAGCCCTAATGAAAACTCTAACATATCCTCTAACTCTTCTTTATCTTTAGGAGCCATACAAACCATGTTAGGTATTAACCTTAAATATCCTACATCAAATACGCCATGATGAGTGGGACCATCCTCTCCAACTATTCCTCCTCTATCAACTGCAAAAACTACATTTAATTCTTGTAAGGCAACATCATGAATTATCTGATCGTATGCTCGCTGCAGGAATGTAGAATAAATAGCTACAACTGGTTTTAAACCCTGTTTAGCTAAGCCACTAGCAAATCCAACTGCATGAGCTTCAGCAATGCCTAAATCAAAAAATCTTTCAGGAAATTCTTCCTGAAACGAACAAAGACCTGTTCCTTTAGGCATAGCTGCAGTTATAGCTATAATTTTCTTATCCTTCTTAGCTAAATTTTTAAGTTTCTTAGCAAAGACTTCACTGAAGCTATCTCCACTTTTAGCGTTAGACTTACCAGTAGCAATATCAAATGAAGAGATCCCATGAAAATCTTCAGGACTCTGTTCAGAGAATTTATAGCCTTTTCCTTTTTTAGTAACAATATGTAATACTTTAGGTCCTTTTAAAGGGATGACATTGTTTAAAGTCGAAATCAACACATCTAGATTATGACCATCAATAGGCCCGAAATAACGAAACCCTAATTCTTCAAAAAACAAACCAGGGATAATTAATCCTTTTATTGTCTCTTCAAACTTCCTAGCTCTTTTGACTAATTTTTTCATTAAAGAAAAATAAGTCAAAAATTTTTCTAATTCATTTTTAATTCGATTATAAACAGGTGCTGATATAATTTTAGTAAGATATTTGCTTAAAGCCCCTACTGAGGGTGAAATGCTCATCTCATTATGATTAACAATTACTAAAATATCACTTTGTGAGTGACCAGCAGAATTAAGAGCTTCGAAACACATCCCACCGGTTAAAGATCCATCCCCAACAACAGCAACAGCCTTGCTGCCATCTTCTTTTAATCGTTTTGCTTCAGAAATTCCTTGAATCCAAGAAATCGCTGTAGAAGCATGCCCAGATATATAAGAATCGTATTTAGATTCCTTGTAATTTGGAAAACCACTAATCCCTTGATACTCTCTTAAGCTAGAAAAAGCATTTTTTCTACCAGTAATAATCTTATGAGCATAAGCCTGATGCCCAACATCAAAAATAAGAGAGTCTTTCGGTAAATCGAGACAAACTCCCAAAGCAATACATAATTCTACTGCCCCCAAAGATGAAGCAAGATGACCTCCCTTCTTCGATACTACCTTAACAATTAAATCTCTTATTTCTTGGCTAAGGGCTTTTAATTCTTCTGAGGTTAGCTTTTTTAAATCTTCTGGAAAATTAATTCTTTCTAAAATCATTTTTGACCCCGTTACAGATTTACTTCTCTACTTTTTTTCAAAACGAATCACTTTTCTTTTCTATCAAACTATTATAACAAAACATAACTCTCATTTTTAATCTCTAACGGGGTTGATCAAGAATAATAGAATTTACAAAATCTTTTACTACTTTTTTATCTCTATCGGAAATCTCATAAAACTCTATACCAGTATCCCAAATATTAGTATCATCCTTTTGGAAGCCAGCTTTTACTACTACCCAAACTACTCTACCTTTACATATAATTTGAGTTCCACCAATAAAAACCTCTAATCCCACAACAGAAGAAATATCCAAATTCTCTTCAATTATCGTTCTTACCCCACCAGTTCCAATATTTTCAGTATGTACAATTAAAACATGCTCTGAAGGAGTATGAATAAGTATTTTACAAGGAAAATTAGCTCTTATGAAATTTCTTTTTTCTGTCCCCTCCCAGCTCATAGCACACCTCGCTTTAATTATAAGGAAAAAGGAATAAGGATGAAGGACGAAGTTAAAAACGTTTTATTTTTACTTTTGCCTTTTTCCTTTAACCTTTATCCTTTTGTTTATATTCAACTCTCTCTATCAAAAGAGCTCTTCCACTATCTTTATCCACTTCAATTAATACTCCTTGCATCCGAACATCACCTTGAGCTAAATCAAACCGTACAGGCATATTGGTAATAAACTTTTCAATAATCTGACTCTTTTCTCTACCAATAACAGAATCACAGCTCCCAGTCATTCCTACATCAGTAATATAAGCAGTAAAATTATCTAGTATTTTTTCATCAGCTGTTGGTATATGGGTATGTGTTCCTACAACCGCGCTTACTTTTCCTGAAAGAAAATGTCCCATTGCTACTTTCTCGCTAGTTGCCTCAGCATGCATATCAACAAGAACTATTTTAGTTTCCTTTTTGACATCTTCTAAAATATTTTTTATAGCTTTGAAAGGACAATCAGCTGGTTGCATAAACACTCTTCCCAAGAGATTAATAACTCCTATTTTTATCCCAGCTACTTCTTTTATTATATAACCTTTACCAGATGCAAATTCTCCATAATTTAAAGGTCTTATAAGGTCTTTTGTATCTAATACTACTCTTGACTCTTTCTTCTTGAAAATATGATCTCCACTAGTGATTATATCTACTCCAGCACCGAAAATATCTTCAGCAGTATTAAGAGTTATGCTTGATCCTCCAGCAGCATTCTCACCATTAGCTATAATACAATCTAACTTCAACTCCTTTCTTAAAGAAGGTAGCAAACTCTTTAGATAATCTCTAGCAGGCTTTCCAACAACATCACCAATAAATAATATCCTAACCATAATTTACTTATTTTATACCTTATTTATTAATTCTACAAACAAAATAAAGATCGCCTAACCCCACTTTATTTAGCATAGTCTATAGCCCTGGTTTCTCTAATTACAGTAATCTTTATATTACCTGGGTAATCTAATTCCTGCTCTAATTTCTTCTTTATCTCATAAGCCAATAAACTAATTTCAGTATCATTTACTTTTCCTGGCTGAACAATAACTCTTATCTCTCTTCCAGCTTGTATAGCAAAACTCTTTTCTACACCATCAAAAGAATTAGCCGTTGACTCAAGTTGTTTTAATCGCTTCACATAAGTTTCTAAAGTTTCACGTCTTGCCCCTGGACGAGATGCTGAAATAGCATCAGCAACTAATGCAAGTAAAGAATATATAGATTTGAATTCTACCTCTTCATGATGAGATTCAGCAGCATTTATAACTAATTCTCCTTCCCCATATCGTTTTAACAAATCACCACCTATCTGAGCATGAGTTCCTTCTACTTGATGGTCAATAGCTTTACCAATATCATGAAGAAGCCCAGCACGCTTTGCAATACGAACATCCAAGCCTAACTCTGATGCTAAAATACCCATAATAATAGATACTTCTTTAGAATGTTGAAGAGCATTTTGACCAAAACTAGTACGATATTTTAATTTGCCTAATAACTTTATTATTTCTGGATGTAAATTATGTATTCCTACATCAAAAGCTACAGTCTTTCCTTCTTCTACAAGTTTTTTATCAAACTCCTGTTTAGTTTTTTCCACTATCTCTTCTATCCTTGCCGGATGAATTCTGCCATCTTGAACCAATTTTTCTAATGACAAGCGAGCAATTTCTCTACGAATAGGATCAAACCCTGAAATGCTTACTGCTTCAGGTGTATCATCAATAATAAGATCTACACCAGTAGCCATTTCAAACATTCTTATGTTACGTCCTTCCCTACCAATAATTCTTCCCTTTAATTCATCATTGGGTAAAGAAACTACACTAACAGTAGACTCAGTGGTATGTTCAACCGCACATCTTTGAATAGCTTGAGAAACTATTTCTTTTGCTTTTTCATCAGCCTCTTCTTTGATTGCTTCTTCCATTTCCCGAACCATTTTAGCTTTCTCACTTCTTAACTCTTCCTCATATCTCTTAATTAATAATTCTCGTGCCTCATGAGGAGTTAGAGAAGAAATTCTTTTTAATTTTTCTTTTTCTTCTTCAATTAAATCATTCAAAATTTTATTTTTACCCTCTACTTCTTGAGATATTTTCTTTATGTTTTCTTCACTTCGATGCAATTCCCTATCTTTACTCTCAATAAAACCTAATCTTTTATCTAAATTCTCCTCTCTCTGAAGAAGACGCTTCTCTAATTGCCTTAAGTCTTCTTTTGTAGAAGAATTTTGTTTTTCAAAGTCAACCCTTAATTTATAAAGCAACTCTTTTCCATCTAATTCTGCTTTTCTTCTAATTTCCTCAGTCTTAAATTTAGCTTCCTTTAATATTTTCTCTGCATCTTCCTGAGACCTTTTCAATTTACTTTTCTCAATAATCTTACCTAACCACCAACCTGAAATTAGCCCAACAACAACTCCAGATAATACGTAAATAATAGTAATAACCATACGACCTCCTTGATAGACGAATATTAATGCTACCAATATTCTGTTTAGTAACAATTTGTTATTTAAACAATAAAATTTTCACTAACGATTGTGTCGACCTTTTGGTCCCAGGAAAGATTTGTAGGAAGGTTTTCTAGAATTTGAAATTCAAAAGCAATACCTATTTTTTTAGTAGATATAGTTACATTTTGTAAGAAACGATCGTAATAACCTGCCCCTCTTCCTAGCCTATTCTTATCTTTATCAAAGGCTAAGCCAGGAATAATAACTATATCTATCTCTTTAATATCCACTTCTTTTGTTCTTTTTGTATCTGGCTGCATAACCCCTCTAGGCCCTAGAATAAAATCCTGGTCTAAGTTTGCAACCTCAAAGATACTTAAATTCTTTGCTTTTAAATCCATTACTGGAAAACAGAATCTTTTACTTCCTAAATCTCTCCGAATCACACTCAAAATATCTACCTCCCCAAGTAAGGGATAGTAAACCATAATCATTTTTGCTTTTTTATATAACGGTAGCTCTGATAATTTATTTTCAACATTTTTGCTCCTTTTTTTTATCTCATCCTTAGTCAAAGACAAAAGACGCTCTAGCAATTTCTTTCTTACTTCTTGTTTTTTTCTTTCTAAAACCATTTCCATAATCTTGATTACACTACTTTTTAAATCAAATTAACGCAAAACATTTTTCTTCTTATAGTGGAATTATACCACTTAAGCTTCTAAAAATCTATGGAAACTTTTCCCGCTTAAAACCCTTATTTTTGCTTACTTTTTAGACTCTAGACTACTTTTGGCAAAGAAAACCTACGGCTTTTTGAGAATAATTAATGTTCTTAAATCCTGCTTTTTTTAGTCTTTTTTCTAGTTGAGCCGGAAAATCAACACCCTGCTTTATTTTATATAAGGGAGTATAATGAAACATCTTCATCTTTGGCTTTAATACTCTAATAAGTTGGTTGTAAAAGTCTTGAGAAAAAAGTTCACCAGCTAATTTAAAGGTAGGCGGATCATGGATAATACAATCAAAACAATCGTTTTCAAGTTCTCTAATACTTGAGTTTATATCAGCGATGCAAATTTCAATGTTACCAGCGCTAAATAGTTCTTTAGACAAAGGATTCATTTGAGCTAAATCATAGATATTTTCATCTTTCTCAAAAGTAATAACTTTCTTGGCTCTTCTAGCTGATAAGATAGCTGTATAGCCTGGCCCCATACAAGTATCTAAAACATAGCCAAAAGGCTTGAGAAGATTTATTTTATTCTCTGTATCATTTTTAGGCGAACTCAATCGATGCATTGGCACAGAACTAATAGTAATAGTAGGCCAATCAGAGGTAGGAATCAATTTATAAAACCTATTAGTCTCTTCAGAAAAAAAAGAAATTTTTCTAAATCCTTGATCATCTAGTAGATAGCAAAAATTATCTTTTACCTTTTTCTTTAGATCTAAAATTATTGAACCATTAAAGATAGCTTGATCTTCTTTACGCCTAACCTCAACCTTTTTTTGGCCAAAATCAACAATTAAAGAAAAAACCTCATTTTTGCCTCTCTTTTTTATATAATCAACTTCTTTCTTGGTTATAATCATCAAGATAATTATAAGGAAAAGATATCTTTTTACAATAAAAAAATTAATTTTAAATTCCTTGACAACTAAGCCTTCAGCTATAAAATATAAAAGTAGTTGAAAATATTAACTTTTTAAACAAAAGGGGGTGTTCAAATGAACAAAGCAGGATTAATAGACGCAATAGCTGAAAAAACAGCTACAAAGAAAGAAGCTCAAGATTTAGTAGATACTATTTGGGATACAATCAAAGGTAGCCTTAAAAAAGAAGAAGATGTTGCTATTTCTGGTTTTGGTACTTTTAAAGTAAAACAGACAAAAGCAAGAATGGGAAGAAATCCTAAGACAGGCGAAACAATCCAAATCCCAGCTAAGAAAAAAGTAGCTTTCAGGGTGTCAAAAGAACTAAAAGGCCTTCTATAATCAAAGGTTTTTAAAAAAGAGGGTATACTAAAAAGTATACCCTCTTTTTTTATTCTTTTTAACTATACAGAAATCTTCTTTAATTTAGCAATAAAAAACCCTTCCATAGTACCATCAGGAACAATCCTTTTTGTTAAACGTAAAGATGGAGAGAATTTCTTATCTTCCCACTTAAGTAACCCTGATCTGGCATTCTTTAAGGGAAGCTTTATTGGTAGGATCTCTAACTTGTCTTTGAATTTATTAATAAACCAATCAATAACTCCTTCATTCTCTTCAGGAGAAAAAGTACAAGTCGAATAAACTCAAGTTCCTCCTTCATTTAAGGCTAAGAACGCAGAATGAAGAAGTTTTTTTTGTTTATGAACCATCTCTTTAACTTTTCTTTGCTTCCAATATTTAAAACTTTTTGGATTAGTGGTTAAAAAACGACCTTCTGAAGAACAAGGCATATCAGCTAAAATTTTATCAAAATATTCAGGAAATTTCCTTCTAACCCAAATACTATCCAATAATATAACCTTGGTTTTTTTAATTCCTTGAATTTCTAAATTAGCTAAAAGTTTATAGTAACGAATGCGATCTTTCTCTATAGCTACGACTTCCGCTTCTGGAGCAAGAGAAGAAATTTGGGTCGTCTTAGATCCTGGAGCAGCACATAAATCAAGAATTTTATCTCTATTTTCAGGTTCTAAATAAAGCACTGGTAGCATACTTGATAAATTCTGAGCATAGACTAATCCATCTTTATAAACTGCAGTCTTTTGAAATTGTCGCAAAGGAGTTTTCAATAAAAAAGCCCCCACAGGGAAAGCGAGCTCTTTGTACTTTATTTTTTGCTCTAATAAAAGTTTTCTTAATTCTCTTAAGTCCGCTTTTAGATAATTAATTCTAAATGTTGTCTCTTTTTTAGTTAAAAAAGTATTAGCTACCCGAGTATAGCTATCAGGATAAATTTTCTTTAGCTTTTGTAAAAAATCTTGCGGTAATCTATAAATTCCTTCTCTCATTATTTATTTCCCTGCCTGCCGAAAGGCTCTAACTACCCTATCATAATAAGTAATTCCTGTCACTAATCCAAAAGATATTTAGCTTTTAACTGGCCACAGGCAGCATTAATATCTTGACCTCGAGACTTCCTAAGCGTAAAAAAAGCACTTCTTCTCTTTAACTCTTGGGTAAAACTATCTAATTGCTCTTGAGTTGGAGCTTTAATTTCAGAAGAAGATCCATTGTAAGGGATTAGATTAGCTTTTCCATTAACTCTATTAAGTAATTTTGCTAACTTTCTAGCATCATCTACACTAGTATTTATATCCTGAATTAGAACACATTCAAAGGTAATCAAATCTTTAGAAACTTTACTGAACTCTCTGGTTGCCAAGATTAACTCCTCTAATGGATATTTTTTATTAATTGGCATTAGCTTATCACGAATATCGTTATCAGCTGAATGCAAAGATACTGAAAGTTTTATCCCTAATTTTAATTTAGCTAATTCTTTTATCTCCGGTATTAAACCACAAGTAGATATAGATATTCGTCGCTTTGAAAAATTAATACCTGAAGAATTCATTAATATATTTATACTCTTAATAGTATTATCAAAATTATCTAAAGGTTCTCCAATCCCCATAAAGACTATATTAGTCACTTTGAAAGGAGCTTTTAAATTAGCTACAGCAAAATACTGACCAATAATTTCAAAAGCAGTTAAATTCCTCGTAAACCCATCCTGGCCACTAACACAAAAAAGACATTTATATTTGCAACCAACTTGAGTTGAAATGCAAAGAGTACTTCTTGTTTTCTCGGGAATTAATACTGATTCGATCGCTAATCCATCTTCTAACTTAAATAAAAACTTCTCAGTTTTATCAATTGATTTCTCTCTCTTTATAAGTTTTAATTTAGTAATAGAGAAATTGTTAGCTAAAAATTCTCTAATCTGTTTAGAAAGATTACTCATTAAGCTAAAGTCTAAAACCCTTTTCTTATAAATCCATTCAAAAACTTGCCGGCCAATATAACTAGGGAAACCATTTGAAATAAATTTATCTTTTAAATCTTTTTCTGTAAAATTATATATAGATTCCATTTGTTGATATTATAGAGAAAAAACCAAAAGAAACAAGACTTTTATTAATCTCTCACCTATACCAAAAACCCAGGGTGTACCTTGTCTATTATCAACACCATTGCAGGGGCCGGGCCCGGCCCTTTGCTCTATTTTGACATATCACCAATGTTATGAGATAATTTAAACAAATCGGTTATATCTGCACTACTAATGCATACTATGTATATTAATTGTTAGATTGAAAAAATGAAAATATTGTATCTGGAGATTTAAATTGAAGATAAAAATAATAATTCTATCAATGTTGCTTATTTTTCCGTACTCTATTGCATCAATAGAAGCCAAAACTTTTAAAATCGTAAGTTATAACGTGGAAAATCTTTTTGATCTTACTAAGGACAGAACAGAATACACAGAGTATATTCCAAATACTGGCCATGGCTGGAATAAGGATATCGTCGATATTAAAGTTACCAACATTGCTAAAGTAATAAAAAACTTGGGTGCTGATATTGTTGCCTTGCAAGAAATCGAGTCAAAACAAGCCCTTATTTTTTTGCAAAACAAACTAAAAAAAATTAATGTGGACTACCCATATATTGAAATTGCAAACTCTAAGGCCACATCGGTAAAGTGCGCTATCCTGTCTAAGTTTCCAATTGTTAATAAAGAGGAAATACAGATTGATAATGAATTTGCGAGAAATATTCTTAAAGTTACTCTTGATATCGATACTAACCATCTCATCCTGTTTATCAGTCACTGGAAATCTAAGCAGGGTCCTGAAAGCCAGAGGATAGTTTACGCCAAAAAACTTAAGAAAGAGATTGATAAACTTAAAGAGAGCATTGATTTTATACTGGCAGGTGATTTTAACTCGAGCTATAACGAATATGAAACCTTCCGAGATTCCAGTAGCTTAAATGATACTGTCGGTACAACAGGAATCAATCATATTCTCAAAACTATTAAAGGCTCTGAAATGGTCAATGAAAGAATTCTAATGGAACAAGCCACGAATGAGTATCTGTACAATTTGTGGCTTGAAATCAATAAATCCAGACGTTGGTCTTGCAATTTTTTCGGAAAGAAAAACAGCCTAGATAGTATTATCGTATCCAAAGGACTTTACGATAATAAAGGAATTTCCTATGTCGATAATTCATTTGATAAGTTCGACCCGGACTATCTATTTAAGAAAAACGCCGTTTACCGCTGGCAAATAACCGAAAATGGCAGAGGTAAGCATCTAGGCGAGGGGTATTCGGATCATCTCCCAATTTTTGCCTATTTTTCCACTGAACCTTTCCAGTTTAAAAACAACAAAACCATTTGTAGTGATACCGTTTCTTTAAAGTTGAAAAAAACCAAGTCTCCGCAAGGTTTGATTAACCTAAACACTGCTACTAAAAAAGAGCTTCAAACTATCAAAGGGATTGGTCCTGTTCTTAGTATAAGGATTGCAACTGGACGTCCTTATAAAACCATCGATAATCTAATTAAGGTGAAAGGGATTGGTCCTAAAACGCTTGAAAAGATACGTCCTTATTTGGTAGTAGATGAAAAGATAAATAATGAAGACATTCAAACCCCGTAAAATAATAAGATTAAAAGAACGAGATTATTCAAGACAAGGATATTATCATGTAACCATTTGCATATATAATCATCTGGAAATTTTCGGAAAAATAGAAAACAATAAAA
>JAVCBZ010000079.1 GCA_030765735.1 Candidatus Susulua stagnicola
AAAAGCCAAAGTATAATATTTCTCTTAGAGATAATAAAAGTTATCCTTATATTGAAATAACAAATGAAGAATTTCCTAGAATTTTAATTTCACGACAAAAACAACAGAATAAAAATATTCTTTTTGGCCCTTATCCACAAGCAAAAATTTTAAAGCCAGCTTTAACTTTAATAAGAAGAGTTTTTCCTTACCGTTCTTGCAGGAGAATGCCTAAAAGTGTTTGTTTGTTTTTTCATCTTAATTTATGTCCAGCTCCTTGTATAGGGAATATTACCCCGAGTGTTTATAAGAATACTATAAAGAATATTTGTAGAATATTAAAAGGCCAAAGAAAAGAGTTGGTTAAAGAAGTAACTACTAATATGCAAAAGGCAGCAATAGAGAAAAGATTTGAACAAGCTACTGTTTTAAGGGATAGATTGTTAGCTATTGATAGCCTTTATACTGGCAATCCTAAGGTTCATGAAATTATTTCTTTAAAAGAGATTTTAAAATTAACTAAACTTCCTTTATATGTAGAAGCTATAGATGTTTCTTCTTTAGGTAATAATGATTGTGTAGGTTCAGTAGTAGTTTTTAGAGATGGAGTCTCTGATAAAAATAGTTATCGTCGTTTTCAGATAAAAACAGCAAGAGAAAGAGATGATTATGATATGATAGCTGAAATTATAAGGAGGAGATATAGACGTCTCTTAAAGGATAAGATTTCTTTACCTGACTTAGTTATTGTTGATGGTGGCAAAGGCCATCTCCTGCGAGCTCATAAAGAATTAGAATTGTTGGGAATTTTTATTCCTCTTATTGGTATTGCTAAGAGAAATGAAGAAATTTGGACCATTGATAAAAAGGTTCCTCTAATTGTTTCTAGAAGTAATCCAGGATTACATTTAATACAAAAGATTAGAGATGAGGCTCATAGATTTGCTCATTCTTATGGATTAGCGTGTCGTAAGAAGCGAGTAATACCTGGAAAGGAAAAGTTAATAAAGTTAGAGAAAAAATAATAGATATGATAGAATATAAAAGAAAATAATGAAAGTAGAGCAAAAAATTATAAATAGGGGGTAAGTGATGACTTTTAAAGAGATTCTTGACATAATGATTGAAAAAAATGTATCAGATATCTTTATAAGAGCTAATGGAAATATAAAAGGAAGGGTTTACTCTAAGGTAGTTGTAATTAACGAGACAATAATAACTGTAGATAATGTAAGCAAAATTATTGATAAAATAACTCGTGAGAGCGATAAGGAAAAATTAAGAATCCAAAAGGGTTGTGAGTTTACTTATTGGTATAAGGATTTTTGGCGTTTTCGTATTGGCGTATTTTATCAAAGAGGTAGTTTGTCATTAGTAGTGAGAAAAATTGATTTACGTATTCCTTCTTTTGAAGAGCTTAGTCTTCCAGAGGAGTTATTAAAGAAATTTTGTAAAGAAAAAAGAGGAATAATATTTCTTACAGGTATAACTGGGAGTGGAAAATCTACGACTATAGCTAGTATGATAGATTATATTAATAAAAATTTTGGGCGCCATATTGTAACTATTGAGGAACCTATTGAATTTACTTTTGAGGATAAAAAATCAGTAATAAACCAGAGAGAGATTGGTACGGATGTATGGAGTTATAAAGATGCTCTGAAGCAATTTGCTCTACATTCTCCAGATATTGTTTATATAGGGAATATTCGTGATGTTGAAACTTGTCATGCTGCTTTAACGATTGCCCAAACAGGAGTTCTTGTTCTTTCTACTTTACATACAGTCAACGCAGCTTTGACAGTGGAGAGAATAGTCAATTTCTTTCCTTCTTACCAACATAATTTTGTCCTTAATCAACTTTCCTTTCTTTTGAAAGGAGTATTTTCACAGAGACTTATTCCTAGGTGTGATAAGCCAGGGCTTGTTCCGGCTTTCGAGTCAATGGTTTTAAGTCCCTCAGTATCTCGACTTATAAGAGAAAATAAACTTTGGGAAATTCCTAAGTATATTGATTCTGGAGATATCTATGGAATGAGAAGTTTCCATAAAACTTTGCTGGAACTTGTTGAGTCTGGTAAAATTAGTTCCGAAGTTGCTTTAGATTATGCTGATAAAAAGGAAGAACTGGAAATGGAATTGAGAAGTCAAGGAAAGTTACGACCACAGGATTAGAGCCACTAGCTATTATAATAGTCAATAGTTTTAAAGTTAAATAAAAAGGGCAATAAAATTATGCAAGAAATTCAAAAGCAAATAGATCAGTTAAAAGAGGAAATTAAGAGCCTAAGCCGGATGCTTAATATTGAGTCAAAGCGAGACCAAGTTGAAGAACTACAGGTTAAGATGTCTGCGCTTAATTTTTGGGCAAATTCGAATGAAGCATCTATTGTGGTAGTTGCTCTTAAAGAAAATAAAAGTGATGTTGATGATTGGGATGATTTAAATGATAGGCTTAACAATTTAATCGAATTATTTTTAATTTATGAACCGAGTATTCAAAAGGACATTATAACTGAAGGAAATAAATTAAAAGATGATTGTCAACGCTTAAGGTTAAGAATCCTTTTTTCAGGTAAGTTTGATAAGGCTAATGCTATAATTGAAATTAATTCTGGAGCTGGAGGCACTGAATCTTGTGATTGGGTTAGCATGCTGTTTAGGATGTATTTTAGATGGGCTGAGGATAAGAAGTTTAAATTTAAGATTTTAAATGAACTTAAAGGTGAAGAAGCTGGAATAAAGAGTATTACTTTTTTTATTGAAGGTAGAAAGGCTTATGGGTTATTAAGATCAGAGATAGGAGTACATCGGTTAGTTAGGATTTCTCCTTTTGATTCTAATAAAAGACGTCATACATCTTTTGCTTCAGTAAGTGTACTCCCGGAGATAAAAGGCGATATTGAAATTGAAATAAAACCTGATGATTTAAAAGTGGATACATTTCGGGCCTCAGGAGCTGGAGGTCAGCATGTAAATGTTACTGATTCAGCAGTAAGGATTACTCATTTGCCTTCAAAGATTGTAGCAACTTGTCAAAATGAACGTTCACAACACCAAAATAAGCAAGTAGCTTTAAAGATTATTAAAGCAAAACTATATGAAATAAAAGAAAATGAAAAGAGAAAAGAGCTTGAGAACACTTCTGGAACAAAACAAAGGATTGAATGGGGATCTCAAATTCGTTCTTATGTTTTGCACCCTTATCTTTTAGTTAAAGATCATAGAACAAATTTAGAAATTCATGATGCTAAAACAGTATTAGATGGTAAGATAGATGAGTTTATTTATAGTTATTTAGAATATGATAGTTCTCAATAGGTGGATTAATGATTAAAAA
>JAVCBZ010000081.1 GCA_030765735.1 Candidatus Susulua stagnicola
GCATCTTCACCGTCACTACAATTTCACCGAGATCCTCGCTGAGACAGTGCTCCCATTGTTAAACCATTCGTGCGGGTCGGAACTTACCCGACAAGGAATTTCGCTACCTTAGGACCGTTATAGTTACGGCCGCCGTTCACCGGGGCTTCGGGTCGAAGCTTCTTCTGGTAAACCAGAATAACCTCTTGCCTTAACCTTCCGGCACCGGGCAGGTCTCAGTCCCTATACATCCTCTTACGAGTTAGCAGAGACCTGTGTTTTTGCTAAACAGTCTCAGGAGCCCTTTCACTGCGCCCCGATTATTCATCGGGGACCCCTTCTTGCAAACTTACGGGGTTAGATTGCCGAGTTCCTTAGCGAGGTTTATCTCGTGCGCCTTACCATTCTCAGGCAGTCTACCTGTGTCGGTTTACGGTACGGTCACCTATAAACAATTTAAAAAGCTTTTCTCGGCACTCGATTCTGGTAGGTTCGTCCGCGCCGTAGCTTGGACTCCCCTCGATGTTGCCATCAAGGACGAACACATCCAACAGTTCGACTACCGCATCTCATGCGTCCCTTCTTAAATTAGCGCAAATAGGTGGAAGGTGAATATTAACACCTTTTTCCATCGTCTACCCTCGAAATCTCGAGGTTTGACTTAGGGGCCGTCTAACCTCCGTTTGACAGACATTGACGGAGAAACCTTAGACTTTCGGCGTTCCAATTTTTCATCGGAATTTTCGCTACTCATTCCAGGATACTCACTTCTATGCGCTCCACCTTGGTTTACACCAAAACTTCGCTGCACATAGAACGCTCCCCTACCCCTCCCAACAAAAATGTTGAGAAGCCGCAGTTTCGGTAGCAGGCTTTAGCCCCGATCATCTTCGGCGCAAAATCACTCGACCGGTGATCTGTTACGAACTCTTTAAATGATGGCTGCCTCTAAGCCAACATTCCGGCTGTCTCTGTGACTTCACATCCTTTACCACTTAGCCTGCTTTTAGGGACCTTAACTGGCGGTCTGGGCTGTTTCCCTCTCGACTACGAAGCTTAGCCCTCGCAGTCTCACTCCTTAGCCTTACACTTAGGAAATTCGGAGTTAGGTTGGGGTTGGTATGGATATAATCCACCCTAGCCCATCCTGTACTCTACCTTCCTAAGCTGAACGCTAAAGGCTGACCCTAAAGCCATTTCGGGGAGAACTAGCTATCACCAGTCTTGATTAGCCTTTCACTCCGACCCACAGCTCATCCGAGCCTTTTTCAACAGACACCGGTTCAGGCCTCCATTTTGATTTCTCAAAACTTCACCTTGGCCATGGGTAGATCGACTGGCTTCGAGTCTATTACCTGCCGCTTATGGTCGCCCTATTAGGACTCGATTTCTCTACGCCTCCTCCGTCAAAGACGGATTAAACTTGCGACAAACAATAACTCCCTGGACCATTATACAAAAGGTACGCCGTTCCATGATAAATCATGGTTCGACCGTTTTGTAAACTTACGATTTCAGATTCTATTTCACTCCCCTCACCGGGGTTTTTTTCAGCTTTCCCTCACGGTACTAGTTCACTATCGGACTGATGCGAGTATTTAGCCTTAGGCCGTGGTCGGCCCAAATTCCCACAAGGTTTCCCGTGTCTCGTGGTACTTGGGAGTAAAGACCAGGAAGTCTCTTCCATTTCACATACAGGACTTTCACCTTCTTTGGTTCCGCTTCCCAGCGGATTCAGTTATAGTTGAGATTTGTAACTTCCCGAAAACACTGCTGTATTTTCCATCAATATCCCATGACACCTGAAAAAGCAACGCCAGCAGGCTTTAACACTTTCTAGGTTTAGGCTGTTCCCTGTTCGCTCGCCGCTACTAGGGGAATACCTTTCGGTTTCTATTCCTCCGGGTACTGAGATGTTTCACTTCCCCGGGTTGCCTCTCCGATAAATCGGAGCCTCTAAACATTACTTTAGAGAAGTTCACTTATTCGGAAATCTGCGGGTCAAAGGCTACTTGCTCCTCACCGCAGCTTATCGCAGCTTGCCACGTCCTTCATCGTCTGCATCAACCAAGCCATTCATCGTAAGCTCTTGATATCTTGATACCCAATCTAATTTTCAAAGAACACAATTTAGTCAAAAGTTTCAAGTTAAGTGTTAGCTCAAGACATCACCTTTTAACACTCGCTTTCCCAAAACTCCCAACCGTTTAGATTAAAATAAAAAATTTATAAAAACTAATATAAATTATACTATTAACTTTTTATATGGAGCCGAGGAGAGTTGAACTCCTGACCTCCTGCTTGCAAAGCAGGCGTTCTCCCAACTGAACTACGGCCCCAGCTTAAAGCCGAAAACCTTGTCTATAAGACATTCCGATTATTTGAAAGAGCTAACTTTGGAGGCAATCAATTTGATTTAATACCATTCTATCTCGCCTAACGGCGAGTTGATTGTCTCCCAACTGCCCGCCATCTTAATTTCTTTATTCCGGCGGATAATTCGACTAGACATTTCTCTAACGAAAAATGTAAGTCTCATTAAACTACGGCCTCGCTTAAAAAACATTTATTTAGGGTTATTCCTTGTTTTTAAGCGGCATCGAGCCGACACCGGCGAGATGCCTAATGCGAAACCTATATAAGATCCTTCGTCGTTGCGCTCTTCAGGATCAATTCGACTACCCTTCACTTCGTTCAGGGTGAATTTCGCTTTTAGCGAAATTCATGGGCTCAGGTGGAATCGAACCACCGACCCCCGCGTTATCAGCACGGTGCTCTAGCCAACTGAGCTATGAGCCCGAGTACGCATTCTTATTGCGTATTAATAAAAAGCCTTTGGAGGAATCCTTGAGTTTCTTGTTTTGTTAGTTTACCCGCTAACATCGGGCCTTATTTTTTTTCTTTGAGAGAAATTATAAATCCTTCGCTTACGCTTAGGATCATTCTTTCTCTGTACAAAGAAAAAAAATGAAAGGAGGTGATCCAGCCGCACGTTCCCGTACGGCTACCTTGTTACGACTTAGCGCCAATCATGAAATTCACCGTGATTCCGAAAATCGGAGCTTCGGGCGCCCCCCACTTTCAGCGCTTGACGGGCGGTGTGTACAAGGCCCGGGAACGTATTCACGGCGCCGTGATGATGCGCCATTACTAGCGATTCCAGCTTCATGCAGGCGAATTGCAGCCTGCAATCCGTACTGAGCCTGCTTTTTAGAGATTTGCTTCACCTCGCGGTTTCGCCCCCCTTTGTAACAGACATTGTAACACGTGTGTAGCCCAGGACATAAGGGCCATGCGGACTTGACGTCATCCCCGCCTTCCTCCCACTTAACGCGGGCAGTCTCTTTAGAGTGCCTTTCTTAATAAATTAAAAAAGTTGCAACTAAAGGCGAGGGTTGCGCTCGTTCTCCCACTTAAGGGAACACCTCACGGCACGAGCTGACGACAGCCATGCAGCACCTGCACTGGTTCCTGATTGGTTACAGGTCATCCACCCTTTCGGGCGATTACTTCCAGCATGTCAAACCCTGGTAAGGTTTCTCGCGTAGCATCGAATTAAACCACGTGTTCCACCGCTTGTGCGGGCCCCCGTCAATTCCTTTGAGTTTTAGCCTTGCGGCCGTAGTCCCCAGGTGGGGCACTTAATGCGTTAGCTACGGCGTCCACTCTTACGAGCGAGCACCTAGTGCCCATCGTTTACAGCTAGGACTACCAGGGTATCTAATCCTGTTTGCTCCCCTAGCTTTCGTCCCTGAGCGTCAGGAATGGACCAGAGAGTCGACTTCTCCACGGGCGTTCCTGTTGATATCCGCAAATTTCACCTTTACACCAACAGTTCCACTCTCCTCTTCCATCCTCAAGCCAAACAGTTTGAAAGGCAGTTTTTCAGTTAAGCCGAAAGATTTCACCTTTCACTTGCTTGGCCGCCTGCGGACCCTTTACACCCAGTCAAACCGAGTAACGCTCGCCACCTCCGTATTACCGCGGCTGCTGGCACGGAGTTAGCCGTGGCTTATTCATCAAGTACAGTCAAGTTAAAAAGCTATTAACTAATTAACGTTCCTCCTTAATAAAATGAGTTTACAACCCGAAGGCCTTCATCCTCCACGCGGCGTCGCATCCTCAGACTTTCGTCCATTGGGAAAGATTCTCGACTGCAGCCTCCCATAGGAGTCCGGGCAGTGTCTCAGTCCCGATGTGGCTGGTCACGCTCTCACGCCAGCTACCCGTCTTTGGCTTGGTAGGCCATTACCCTACCAACAACCTGATAGGACGCGGGCCCCTCTTAAGGTGACAGCATGTCCGAAGACATAGGCCATCTTTGGTCTCGAGTTATTGTGCTCGAAACATCATAGAACATTACCTCCGCTTTCGCGAAGCTGTTTTCTTCCTCAAGGTAGGTCACCCACGCGTTACTCACCCGTTTGCCGCTATCTTGCTATTACTCGTTTGCCTTCCCGAAGGTCAGCAAACTCATAACAGTAGGATCGCTCGACTTGCATGCCTAATCCACGCCGCCAGCGTTCACTCTGAGCCAGGATCAAACCCTCCAAAGGCTTTTATAACTTCAAATTTTCAGAGAACAATATGCAGTATGATATAACATACCGCAAGAAAAATATCCCTAAGGAATAGTTTCTCCCTAGATCTTATCTTTAAATTTTATTTACTTTTCAAATTCTGAGGCTTTTCCCATCCCGAAAATCGCCATATCAATGTATTTGTTATACACTATTGCCTATTTTTGTCAAGTCTTTTTTTAAAAAAATATTAATAAAATGAATAACTTCTACTTCAAAAGGTACTCTTTCAAATAATCCTCAATTCCCGCTTCTAATGAAAACTCAGTTTGAGTGCTTAGAACCTCTTTCAGGAGAGTTGTGTCAGCTTCAGTATAGTCCTGATATTTGCCAATAAAGGGATTATCAAAATAATCAGCTTTTATATCTATACCCATTGTTTTATTTAAACTTGCAATTATATCATTAAAACTTCTAGGTGTTCCAGTACCAACATTTAAAATTGCAGTTTTTTTTGAATTCAAAGCTTCTATAGTTATTCTAGCTACATCTTTAACATAAATAAAATCTCTTTTTTGTTCACCAAATTTAAAAACCCGTGGCTGTTTACCTTCTTTCATTTGTAAATAAAGTTGATAGGTCATACTAGCGCTTGAACCCTTATGATATTCGTTAGGTCCATAAACATTAAAATAACGCAAACCAACGATAATCGGTGTTGAAAATTGTGCAGTAACTTTTTTCATTAAAAGATCACACTGATACTTAGAATAGGCATAAGTATTGTGAGGGGTTATTTCACCATCCTCTTTCATTGCTATAGTTGCGTTTCCATAGACACCAGCACTTGATGCATAAACTAATCTTATTTTTTTATCTAAACAAAAGTTTAGTATATTCTTAAATCCATTATAATTGACCATCATCATTTTAGTATCATCAGTTACAGTAGTATCAGTAACTGCTGCTTCATGAATTACAGCATCAACTTTTGGTAATTTTTTGTAAAGTTCTTGATCTAAAATATCTCCACAAATGATTTCACCTTTAACATTAGCTAAATTCTTATAACTAGCATGAGAGAAATCGTCAACAATAACAGTTTCATCGCCTCTTGCTTCTAATATCTTAACTATGTTAGAGCCAATAAATCCGGCACCGCCGGTCACTAAGATTCGCATCTTTAATCACGCTTCCTTTCTAATTCTTCTATTCTTTTTTCCAACCGCTGTAATACTTCAATGACTGGATCCGGTAACTTGTTGTGATCCAAATCAACCCCACTTATTCTTTTAGATGCTAAAGGAAGGATTACTCTTCCTGGAACACCGACTGCCGTAGCATTCTCGGGAACATCTTTTACTACTACGCTACCAGCGCCAATCCTTGCACCATCACCAATTATTATCGGACCAAGAAGAATTGCTCCAGCACCAATAACTACCCCTTTGCCAATAGTAGGGTGTCGCTTAGTTTTTTCTAAAGAAACTCCTCCTAAAACTACTCCTTGGTATATTAAAACATCTTCACTAATTTCAGTAGTCTCACCGATAACTACCCCCATGCCATGGTCAATAAAAAATCTCCTACCGATTTTAGCTCCAGGATGAATTTCAACTGCAGTAAAAAATCGACCAATTTGAGAAACAAACCGACCAAAGGTTTTAAAACCATTAAGCCAAAACCAAGATGAAATACGATGCCACCAAATTGCATGTAATCCTGAATAGCAAAGCACAACTTCCATTACACTTTTTGCTGCTGGATCTTCACGAAAAACTGTATCAATATCCTCTTTTATTCTGTCAATCAATCTCATAATACACCTCTTATTTAAAGCCTCTGCCGCTATTTTTACAATACCTTAAAATAATCGAAAAATAGATAAATGTCAAATCTTTTATCATAACTCCTTATGCTTTAAATAGCTTCGTAATTTCTTAAAAGCTTTTGCTCTATGACTAATCTTATTTTTTATAGACAATCGCATCTCAGCTACGGTTTTTTTATAATGAGTAAGATAAAATATTGGATCATAACCAAATCCATTTTCGCCACTCTCTTGATGATGAATCCTGCCCCTTAACCTACCTTCAAAAACTTTAACTAGTTTTTTATTATAAACTAAGACTAAGCAACTACAAAAAGCTGCTCGGCGCTTTTTGTAGCCAACACCTTTTAAGCTTCTTAACAGCTTTTTATTATTTGTTTTATAAGTCGCTCTCGGTCCAGCGTATCTTTTCGAATAAATTCCTGGTGAACCATTAAGAAAATCAACCTCTAAACCAGAGTCTTCTCCTAAAACATAACTATCCTTGTAATACTTAGATACAGCTAAAGCTTTTTTAAAAGCATTCTCAGAAAAAGTCTTACCATTTTCTACTATATGAAATTTCTTATCCAATTCATTTAAAGATACTATTAAAACCTTCAAACCTTTTAAGATTTCTTTTATCTCTTTAAATTTATCTTTATTTTTGGTAGCAACAATTAATCTCATAGACCTGGTAAAATATCTTTGAATAGACCTCTTTGAATTTCAATTATTTCGCTTATTCCTTTTTTAGCTAATTTAAGAAAAATGGTTAAATCTTTTTCCGAAAAAGACCCATTCTCTGCCGTACCCTGTATCTCAATAAACTCATCTGTTGACTTCATTACAATATTCATATCTACTTCAGCTTGAGAATCTTCAAGATAGGTCAAATCCAAAACATGCTCACCTTGATACAAACCTACACTTATTGCCCCTAGGAGACTATCGATACAAACCTCTTTAATTAAATCTTGTTTATAAAGTTTGTTTATGCAATCGACTAAAGCAATAAACCCTCCAACAACTGATGCTGTTCTTGTTCCGCCATTAGCCTGGATAACATCACAATCAATTCGAATCGTTCGTTCACCTATTTTTTTTAAATCAACCACACTACGCAAAGAACGACCAATAAGTCTTTGAATTTCCATATTTCTTCCCGATACCTTATCACGCAAGGTGCGAGTATGGGTAGCCCGAGGAAGCATTCTGTATTCAGCAGTAACCCAACCTTCTCCAGTGTTACGTAAAAACATTGGAACATGCTTGTCTGCCGTAGCTGTACAAATAACTCTGGTATTGCCTAATTCAATAAGACAAGAACCTTCAGCGTATTTCATAAACCCTCTTTGTATATTGATTAGTCTTGTCTGATCGTTTTCCCTATTGTCACTACGCTTCATTATGTCCTCCTAATGAAATAAACGAGATGGGACAAGCCCATCCCCTACATTTAAATTAAATGTTTGTAAATATCTTTACCCTTTGAATCAATACCAACAATTAAAGGAAAATTTTTCACCTCTAATTTATATATTGCTTCGGGCCCCAATTCTTTAAAACAAACTAATTTCTTACTTACAACTCTCTTAGCCAGCATTGCTCCACAACCAGCTGGAGCAACAAAATAAATTGATTTTTGTTTTTTAATTATTTCTTTAATTTTTTTACTTCTGCGTCCTTTACCAATAGTTGCCAATAAACCTTTGTTTAAAAGCGGCTCAGTGAATTCATCCATACGCGAAGAAGTTGTTGGCCCACAAGAACCAATAACTTTACCTTTAGGAGTTACAGTTGGTCCACAATAGTAAATAATCTGATTTTTTAATTCTACAGGCAATTTCTTTTTATTCTTTATCAACTCGACAAGTCTCTTATGAGCTTGATCCCTGGCAGTGTAAATTACTCCTGAAAGTAAAACCTGTTCACCAGCACTTAGCTTTCCAATAACTTGTTTGATAAGCGGAGTCCTAATCTTTGCCACTTCTTCCTTCATCCTTCTTCCTTTATCCTTACAACCGCGCTTCTTAAGGCATGACAACTTATATTAACCCCTACCGGCAAACCAGCAATATGCGTAGGTAATTTTTGAATTTTCACTGCTAAAGAAGTACACTTTCCACCTAAGCCCATAGGCCCAATACCTAATAAATTAATTCGCTTAAGCAAACTTTTTTCTAAACTATTTAACAATTTATCTGAATTTGGAAGATCAATTCTTCCCAATAAAGATTTCTTTGCTAATAAAAGCGCTGTATCAGAAGTTCCTCCGATTCCCACTCCAACTACAAATGGAGGACAACTTTCAGGACCAGCTGCTTTTACACTTTCAATAATAAAATCTTCTATTTGTTCACTGCTTGCCGTTGGATTAAACATTTTTAAAGAAGATTTATTCTCACTGCCAAAACCTTTAGGAAAAATAATAATTTTTAAACCCTTACGTTTTAAAGAAAAATCTAAATGATATATAACCCCTGAGTAAGAAGATTTTCCGCGTAATAATGGATCAACCGCTGAAGGTCTTAAAAAATTTTTCCTATAACCATTAGTAACAGCAGTCTTTACAGCTTCAACTAATAATGCAGTAACTTTAATATCTCTTCCAGCCTCAATAAATACTACTGGTAAGCCAGTATCTTGACAAATAGGTAGCTCCTCAGCCTTAGCAACCTTAGCATTATCTAGAATCCATCTCAAAGCCTGCTTTGACTCTTTTTTCATCTCACGCTTAAAGCTGGCTTTAAGAAGCCTACTGACATCAGCTCTTATACTAAAATTAGCTCTAGCAACTGCTTTTTCAATTTTTGTTTTTAATTTTTCGAAATTCATCTTAAACCTAGCTTTTTATGAATTTGAGGAATTATCTTAGTCTGGATACCTTCTTCTTGGCACAATTGCCTAAACCCCTTAAGTTTTGATTTAACCATAATCTCAAGTAAATCTTGAGGTTGTAATACCACAGCTATTTCTTCTCCGGAATTTTTGATTATCTCAATCATCTTGTAAACATCTTCAATCATTGTTCTAGTATTAATAACAGCCTTTACAAAAACTTTCTTTTTACAAGCAATTTTTAAAAACTTTTGATGTTCTCCCCAAAATGACTTTAACCCTGTAGATGAAGGCAATTTAAAATCCATAGCAATTATATCAGTATATTCAATAACCTTCTCTAAGTTTTTAGGTAAAGTACCATTGGTTTCTAAATAAACCCTCCTACGCCAAGGCTTCGAAGGGCAAACTTTTTGTTCTTTTAATTTAATGAGTTTCAATAAGTCCTTTAAAAAGTCTATCTGCAATAATGGCTCTCCTCCAGTTATTGATAAAGAATGACAACTACCCAAAGAGGTAATCTCATCGAATAATTCAACTGTAGTTTTTTGCTTATAATAGTCAAGCTTAGTATCGCAAAAACTACATTTTAAGTTACACCCAAAGAATCTTACAAATATTTGGTCTACTCCCTGGTAAAGCCCTTCACCCTGAATACTTTTAAAAACTTCTGATACTTTTCCCTCTAGTGCTGCCATCTATTGGTTTGCCATCCCTAAGTCTTGGACAGTAATGAGTTTTGCATCTATTGCCTCGCTAGGAAGCTCTATTGTTACTGACTGGTTAAAATCATAATAGATCGCTTCATTCTCAAGTGAAACTATTCCACCTTGACCATCACTTTGCTCATTTTTATCCTTTATTTTCATAACAAAAAAATCATTTTTAGATATCCACTGAGTAGACTCAGCGCTATTTACATATTGCTCTATGTATGCATCTCTAGCTGCTTCATCTTTTGAAAACTGACCAAGGACTTGCTCGGAAACAAAATTATTTAACAGCTTCATAATAAATTTTTTAGCTAATTTTTTATCTACTATGCGACTAACTAAAATATAACAAAGTTGACCTTCGACTTTTTCTTCGCCAATAATCTCCATCTTAAAACCAGTACCTTCAAGATCAATAGGAAAAAATGAAAATAGCTTCTCCTTATCCAAAATATTGCCAAAGATACCTAAATCTTCACCAAACTTAATCCAATTATCCAACATTCCATTGTACATATAGGTAACACCATCCATAAAATAAATGGAACTTACATTCACATCGCCTTGTGATTGAATAATCGAAAACTTCCTGTTCCCATAATCTATAACCCCTTTATTTTCCATAATATAAACAGAACCAGTCATAGTTTTGCCCTTAGTCTTAGCTGTATCTAAACTTCTTGTTGCCTCGCGAGATTTAGTCATAATTTCAATTACATCTTGCGAATAAGCATAATTAGCCAATAGGGAGAAAACACAGATTACAATAATAACAATAATGCGTTTTATCTTCATGTCTTACCTCCTTTATTTCTTATAACTGGGTCAATTAGCCCTAACTTTTTAAATCCTTCGATTCGAAAACGACAACTATCGCACTTCAGACAAGGAAATTGTCCTCCCTGGTAGCATGACCAAGTATATTCAAATGGCACTTTAAGTTTAATACCCATTTTTATTATGTCTTTCTTATCCTTATTAAGCAAAGGAGCAATTATTCTCAATCCATCATCTCTTAATCCTAGATTAAGTGCTTTTTGAAAACTATTCAAAAAATTTGGCCTGCAATCAGGATAACCTGAATAATCCTGCACATGAGCGCCAATAAAAATTGCTTTTGCCTTAATAGTCTCAGCTAAAGATGCAGCATAACTTAAAAAAATTATATTTCTTGCTGAAACATATGTCGAAGGTACGCTCTTACTTTTTAAGTTTCTTTTAAGAGGAACTTTTATCTTTTCATCAACAAGTGCTGACTTTACCCAGGATAAATCACACTTTATAAGATGGTAATCAATTTTATTTAAACCGGCAATTTTTTTTGCACACTCAATCTCTTTTTTATGCCTTTGACCGTAATCACAAATTAATGCACTTAATCTATAACCTTTAGTTTTAGCAAAGTAAAGAGTGACCGCAGAATCAATGCCACCAGATAAAAGAATTACTCCTTTCCTCATTCCTGGTACACCGCACATGAATTATCAGTTTCCCAAATTCGAACTTTATCCAGTTCACACCCCTGAGCTGTTATAGCTGGCTTCAAGCTATCATATATATATTTAGCAATTTCTTCTGAACTAGGATTATGTTGTTTAAAATAATCCAAATTATTAAGATGGTGGTGATCAAGACCATCAAGAACATTCGTGGTTATTTTCTTTAGGTCACTAAAATCCATAACCATTCCTAAGGAATTAAGTTTAGAACTTGAGGCTATAACTTCTACCTTCCAATTATGCCCATGAAGAGCTTCACATTTACCCTTATAATTACGTAAAAAATGGGCAGCACTAAAATGTTTTATGACTTTTACTTTATACATTTGCTATCTTCGGATTAGAAATTTTTCTTTTTAAAAATAATTTAGCCAAACTTACAAACCCTTTCGGTTCATCACTTAAGTAAAATTCTATCTTAGACTTTTTGTTACGACTGTTTAACAATTTCCTAAATTTAAGAATATTTAAAACTTGACCAGCAACCTCTTTTGCTGAATTTATAACAACCGCACTTTCGAAATAGAGAGATATCTGAGATTTAAGCAATGGATAGTGAGTACAACCTAATATAACTGTATCAACTTCCGTATTTCTTAAATCTTTTAAATACATTTCTATTGCCGCTTCAACTATTCCACCATTTAAGATTCCTTCCTCAACGAGAGGAACAAAAAGTGGACAACTTTTAGAATAAACCTTAATGGACTTATCTTTCTTAGTAATAAGTTTTTGATAACTGCGGCTATTAATTGTTGACTTCGTTCCAATTACAGCAATTTTTTTGTTATTAGTTACCTTAATTGCTTTTTCTACTCCAGCACTAATAACTCCTAATATTGGAAGATCGAAAGTTTTCTTTAGACTTTCCAAGGCTAAGGCTGAAGAAGTATTGCAAGCTACCACAATCATCTTAACTTTTTTTTCTTTTAAAAATTTTACATTTTCTCGACTAAACTTTATAATCGTTGACTTTGATTTATTTCCATAGGGGACTCTGGCAGTATCACCAAAATAAACGATATCTTCAAAAGGCAAAATCTTCTCAAGTTCTTTTAAAACTGTTAATCCGCCTACGCCAGAATCAAAAATACCAATTGGTCTATTATCCATAATTTTAATTATTCAAGGTTGAATGTCGCTTTTTTAAAGAAGATACCCCCAAAGCAATCGCATGAGCAATTTGCTTTTGGTAATGCTTTTTACGTAAAGCTTTTTCCTCGTAATTATTACTCAAATACCCCATTTCAACTAAAA
>JAVCBZ010000017.1 GCA_030765735.1 Candidatus Susulua stagnicola
CCCTTTTAAAATTCGTGACTCCATTGTTTTTGGATAAACTTCTTTTAATGATACTCCACCTTGGGTAATCATTGCTTTTTCTATTGGTCCATTGCTAATAATATCTAATTGCATATTTTTTAGAAAATCAGTAATAACTATTAATTCAGTTTTGGTAGTATAACTTACCTTTTTATTAGGATTAATATTGTTTATACTAATTATTACTTCTGCTAAACGGCGAGCAACAATATTACTTAGTAAATTATTAATAGTTTTTTTAGGGTAGAGATTAATTGCCTTTTTTAAATCTTTAACCAATATTTCTTTTGATGTTTTTGGAAAAAAATCAATTTCTAGATGAATTTTCTTTGATTTAACTAACCAACTATTAATTAGTGAACTAACTGATAATGCTAAGGGGCCAGATAATCCATTATCAGTAAATAAGAAATCTCCCTTTTTTGTTTTTATCTTCTTTTTATTATCTTTATTATTACTTTTAATAGTAAAAACTGCATTTTCTATGCTTAATCCTTTTAATTCATGGATATATTTTTGACTTAGGATAAAGCCAACTAGGCCAGGGGCTAAATTATTTATTTTATGGCCTAATCGTTTAGCAATTTTTAATCCTTCTCCAGTTGAACCAGTTTGAGGATAAGAAAGCCCTCCAGTAGCAAGAATTAAACTAGAACACTTTAATGTTTGATTGTTATCCAGCCTTACTCCAGCAACTGTATTATTTTCTACGATTACTTTATCTAATTGATGGTTTAACAAGAGTTTTATTTTATTTTGTTTAATTATTTTTTTAAAAACCTCTAAGATGCTTTCAGCATGGCCGGTTGAGGGGAAAACACAATTATTTTCTTCTATCTTAGAGTTTACTCCATTTTTATTAAAAAATTCTATTGTGTCTTTATTGGAAAATTCCTTAAAAGCATCGCGCAAGAACTTTCCACCATGGAAAAAATGTTCTTGATATTGGTCAATGTTGGTTATGTTGGTAAAATTGCACCTTCCTCCTCCAGTTAACATAAGCTTTTTACCAAGAGAGTAGTTTTTTTCAACAAGAATAACTTTGGTATTATCTGAACATGCAGATATTGCTGCGATCATTCCAGCCGGTCCGCCGCCAATGACAATTATATTCTTTTTATCGCTCATAGTTAAGAGGCTATCTCTAAAAGGTCAAAACCTAATTTTCTAAATAGATAATTAAGGGTATGCATTGGTAAGCCTAAAATATTATAGAATGAACCTTGAATGTCATCAAAAATAAACGTTCCTGGACCTTCAATTGAAAATCCTCCAGCTTTATCGTGAGATATAGCTATTTTTACGAATGTATTAATTTCTTTTTCTGAGAGTTTTCGAACATTAATTTTTGATTCTTCAACTGCGCTCATGGTAATTTGTCGTTTAGCATCAGTTACACAAAGTCCAGTATAAACAAAAAGTGTTTTTCCTGAAAAAGACCTTAGGAATTCTTTAGCTTGTTTTTTTGTTTTTGGTTTTCCGATTAAACGGTTTCCAATTAAAACAATTGTATCAGCACTAATGATAAACCCGCTCTTACATTTAGAAGCTATTTTTTTAGTTTTTTCTTCAGCGTTAAGCAAAACATTTGTTTTTGGGCTTTTTGTATCGTCGATCACTTCCTTAGCATTGCTGATAATTATCTTATGCTTTATTCCACACTCTTTAAGTATTTTTGAACGTCTTTTCGAAGCTGAGGCTAGAATTATTTTATAATTCATAATTTATAATTGATAAATGATAATTTATAATTATTCATTTGAGAAATCAAAAACATTTTCGTCAATAATAATATCACTTAGCCTAAGGGGTTTAGTTAAAGCTATTCCTTCTAAGCTTTGACAACGGCTTTAGGCAACATAAAGCTGTCCGGGGCTAAAAGCACCATGACCAATATCAATAATAACCTTTTCAAAGGTTTGTCCTTGGCTTTTATGAATTGTAATAGCCCAAGCTAATTTTAAGGGATATTGCTTGAATGAGCCATCTATTTCTTGTTTTATTTCTTGGCTGTCGTCATCAAAGACATATTTTACCTTTTCCCATGTAAATTTTTCTAAAATGTGTATGTCTTCTTCAACTCGAACCTTAATTGAGTTTTTGCTAACCTCAGCAATTTCAGTAATAGTGCCATTAACCCATCTTTTGTCCTTATCATTATTTAACAATATTACCCTGGCCCCTTGTTTAAGCGATAATGATTCTTCAGTAGGATAGAGACTTGGTTTATAGTTTTTACTCATTGTTGCTGGATATCGGTATTGTCTTGAATCTATTTTATTTAGAAAATTTCGGTTTATTCTTTCAGCGTCTCTATTAGTGGTTGTTAAAGTAGTATATTTGTTTTCAGGATCTTCGGTTATTATTCTCTGATTTAGGGTTTCAATGTCTTCAGGGTTGCATTTATTAAGACGTATCCTACCAAGGAGATCAATAAACTTTTTATCAGATTGTCGATATATTTTGTTAAGTTGAACTCGGTGTAAATCTATTTCGTCAATTACATTTGCGTTAAAGAAATAAGAATGACTATAATATTGTTCAAGTAGTTGTTTCATGCTTTTTTCAACTACTGGTGGAAGCTGAAAAATATCGCCAAACATGATCATCCTTACTCCTCCAAAAGGAGTATTCATCTTTTTTCTATTGATTCTTAATGAATAGTCTATGGCATCAAGCATGTCAGCTCTAACCATTGAAACTTCATCAATTAAAATTATATCAAGATTATTAATGATTTTTTTCTTATCACGATATAGCTTTTTAACTTGCTCTTCATAGATAAAACCTAGCGGGAAACTAAAAAAAGAGTGAATGGTTTGCCCACCAACATTTATTGCTGCAATTCCAGTAGGAGCTAAAGTGATGATATTCTTTTTAGTGACATCTTTAAAATAACGCAATAACGAAGATTTTCCAGAACCAGCCTTTCCGGTAATAAACAGATGTTTATTAGAGTTTTCCATTAATTCTAATGGCTCTTTAAAATCTCCACAAATATCAAATTCTTTATTATCCATTGTATTATTTTTTAGTAAAGTTTTTAGAGATGTTTTGCTTGAACCTAGGTAATTTCTTTAGCAATAAGTGCTTTTTCGATTAAAACTCGCATTTTATTAACCATTTCCCTAGGAAGTCTGAATTGAGATCTTAATGTAGGAGTAGTAATTGTAAATTCAAACATATCAGGGTTTTTGGGAATTTTTGCGATATTTATATTCATAGAATGTTTCGCCATTTAATCCTCCGTGTTTTTGTTTTCAATAAAATCCATGTTATCAATTATCTCTTGTAGCATTGTAGCAGTTTTAGAATCAACAGTAGATAATGCATCTTTACAGAGACTATAAACTAGATTATGTTGTTTAGCATTACTTCCTAGAGACCATACAGCTGCCTTTCCGGTTATAACTTTTATCATCTCATCCTCATCTACCAAAGCTAAAGCTGAAATAATCCTTTCAATTGGTTTACTGTCTCCGGTAGCAATAAAGATTGACCAAAGCATATCTAATTGTGATGAATTAACAATAGGGTCAACTAGAAGCTTAGGCGAAGGAGTTTGGTTAATATTTCTAATCTGTATTTTATTTTCATCTGATTTCCAAGTAAGAGTGATTTCATCAATCATTTCTTTACTTCTTGGACTATCTATTAACCAAAGTGTTTTCAAGAATACGGTTTGTAAATTGTCTGGGCTTGTATCAGAGAGACTTTTATAGATTTCTTCCATTATCGGAGTATTATTCTCTAAAATTGTAGCGAAAAATGTAACCATTGGTAGTTGTGAGCTTGTTTTATTGTAGAGTAAGGAATTTGTATAATATTTTATTGCTGCTGGTAATTTATTTGGTTCAGGATCAAGGTAATAATAGGTCATCCATTTATCAAATTCATCAGGAGAATTAAAAATTGGTGGCTGTTTTGATTCTTCCAATTGGGCTATTGGATTAACCAGCGCAAAAGTATCTATAGTTGTAAAACAAATTAAAGTTATTAGAGCTATTAGACTAAATGTTTTCATTTGAATCTTTTTATAAATTTTGGTTAGTATAACTAGATATACAATTATTCAACATTTTCAATTGCATTATATTTACAGGCTTCAATGCAGAGGTTACAGTTAATGCATTTATCTGGATCAAAAATTAGAATATCTTCTCTTTTTAATGCTTTGGCTGGGCAAACTTCTACACAACCTTGGCAAGTTTTATCATAATTACAATTAACAGCTTTTCCATCTTTCCAACAACATTTTTCATAGTCAATTGAGATCATTTTTTTCCTTTTTTTGATTTAGCTTTTGTTGTTTTTGTTTTCTTTTTTGATTTTAAATATTGGTCAAGTTCATCAGGGGTAGAAATAAGTATATCATAAAAATCTCCAAAGTGTTCACAATCCGGTGGATTATGTTGTCGACATTTTTCTGGCCTTTGATCGTATATTTTACATCTACGATTGCGAGTGAGATACATACACTTACCCTTAACCCAAAGGTACCAGCGTCGGTGATGAATGTAAACTTTTACAGTATCAAAATGAAGCTGCCATCTAAGGTCTTCGATCTCTTTTTTATTTTCAGGACGGCCAATTATCATCGCTAGATTTTCACAGCAAATGGCTCCACATTCCATGCATTCTTTTTTAGATGTTTGTTTACTCATAGTTTTGATTAATCATTTAGTTTGGTTAATATTTTTTTATTTTTAAATAGCTTGTTCTAATTGTTGAAATAATAGTTGATAGTAATCTTTTAGAGAATTTATGGCCTTAAAAAGCATGAAACCAGCAAAATAGCTAACAATTATTATTATTATACTTAAAATTATCTTTTTTTGACGATTAAAGTCAGGGTTGAGCCAGACTAATGGCAAGATCAAAGGACCAGCGCATAAAAAAGCAATTATTAACCAGTAAGGTTTAAAATACCATTTAATTTTCTTTTGAGCAGTTAAAAATTCATTGCAGTGTTTGCATTTAATTGCTAGTTCTTGTATTTCTTCAGCACAATATGGACATTTTTTCATTATTTTCCCCCTTAAAGATTATTATCAATTGGATCTTTTTTAATGCTTTCTTTTGCTACTTCTTCTTTTTCCTCTTTTGCAATTGTTTCTTGTTTCTTTTGTTTTTTTGGTTTAAGTTCAAAATTTGTTGAAAGTAAGGTTCTTGCAGTTATTTTGCTTTGATTAAAAATTGTTAAAGGATTGTCTCTAAAACCTGGAGCCTGAAGCACGATATCATCATTTTGATAAGTAGTATTTAGAATGATCATTATATCGTTTAAGCCTTTTAGAGGCTTAACTTTATCGCTGGAGGTTATTTTAATTTCAAATTCTTCTTTAGAACCAATTTTCCAATGTTGGCGTCTAATAAAAACATCATTTAAATAAACCTCACAAAAAGCTGTGGCTGGCATACTTCTGCCTAGGGATAAAATAATACTAATATCATCAGGCCTTCCGAGTTCAATTTTTCCTTGGATAATGATTTCTTCTTTGTTAAGTGCAGAAGTTGCCTCAGATAGGATTAAGGTTTCAATTTGAGCTAATAAGTATTCTGCTTCTAGGCTTTCTTTTTCTTCTAATAATTCTGCTAATTTTTCTTTCAAAGCTTCTAAAGGGAAATCAGCAGTGTGAATTTCAGTTTGAAGATTGCGTTTTTTTTCAATTAGAGCTCTTGTGTTAGGAGTTAGTTCAACTTTGGTTCTGCTGTTGCCAGTTTCCGGTTTAATCTCTGGCTGGATATGATCAATTAATGATGATAATACTTTTATCTTTCTTTCAGCATTTTTTAAATTTTGTGGATGAGTGGTTTTTTTCTCTAATTGATTAATTTTTAATTTTAGTTCATTATATATCTGTTTAATCTCTCTTGAAGGCTCTTTTTTGGTTTTGGCTAATAGTCCTTGGGAACCAGACAATAAACAAATTATAAAATTGACTATCAGCACTAAAAATAAAGTTTTTGTTTTGTTTACCATGAATTTTCTTTTAGTTTTAATTATATTAATATAGAATTTTTTTATTTAATTTATCCCAATCCTTAAAAATTTCAAGGCACTCTTTTCGTAAATATCTATGATGAATTTCAATTTTACTTTTGCCTAGGGCTTTCATCTTAGCCGATGAAATGGCTAATTCATTGAATCCTCTCTTTTTAGCATCGGCAATGTTTGTGCCATAAACCATTATATTAATTCTTGACCAATGTATTGCGCTAAAGCACATTGGGCAAGGCTCAGTTGTGGTATAAATTGTACAACCCGATAAATTAAATGATTTTAGCACTTTAGATGCTTGACGAATTGCATTTACTTCTGCATGTGCAGAAGAATCATTATCCTTTAATACAGTGTTTCTTGCAACAGCTAAAACTTTATTTTTTTTAACAATACAAGCTCCAAAAGGACCACCGTCTAATTTTTGGAGGTTTTTGCTAGCTTTTTTGATCGCTAGTTGCATGTATTTTGAGTTAAGCTTATTTTTCATTTTTCTTCTTCTCTCCTTCTAGGTTCTTTACTGCCCATATACATAGGATATTCTAAAAGTCTACATTCGATTCGAGCATTAAAAAACACTAAGCGTCGACTAGCCTTTAAACCGATTTTTTTAGCCAAAGATAAATTTCCAGTAAAGACATATCCAGTTGATCCTGAACATTTATTTTTAAAAAAGTCTCCTATTCCCTTATAAGTGCTTTCTAATCCTGATTGCTCACCTAATCTATGTCCGTATTCAGGATTAAGAATAATAATTCCTTTTTCTTCAGGTATTGGGGTTTGATCAAAATCACAAACAAAAAAATCAATAAAACTGTTCACCCCGGCAGTTTTAGCGTTTTTCTTAGCTGCTTCAATAGCTTTTTGATCAGAATCACTAGCAATAATTTTAAAAGGCAGTTCTTTTATGCTTTTAGCAGAAATTTCACTACGTAAGGCTTGCCAGGCTTGGGAATCAAAATCTTTAATATGATTTAGACAAAAGTTATTTCTTAATAATCCAGGAGCTTTTTTTAAAGCTATTAGTGCTGCTTCTATTGCTAGGGTGCCGCTGCCGCACATCGGGTTTATAAAGGTTTGTGAGCCATTATAACCAGCAGCCAATAACAATGTTGCGGCTAGAGTTTCTTGCATTGGTGCAGTATGAGGAATTTTGCGATAGCCACGCTTAGAAAGTTTTATACCTGAGGTGTTTAAATATAACCAGCATTTATCATTTTTCCAAAAGAGGTTAATCACGATATTATCCTTAGCTGGTCCAGAATTAGGCCGGCAGTCATGTATTTTAAATAATCTATCAACAATAGCATCTTTTGCTCTTTGATTAACAAAGATTGAATTATTAATTGAAGCTGTGTCTACGTGAGAGACAATAGTTATATATTCTGTAGGTAGAATTATTTCTTCCCAGGGAAATGAAGTTATCTCTTGATAGAGTTTATCGGGATCTAAGCAGGAGAAGTGTTTTAGGAGCCATAGCACACTGATAGCGCTACGTAAAGTGAGATTTAGCCTCATAGCATCATATAGTGAGCCAGTTATCTCTATACTAGTCTCAGAAGATACTTTGAACTTATAACCTAGCTGTTCTAACTCAGGTTTTAAGTAAGGAGCTATTCCCTTAGCGCAAGTAATAACTAAATTTTCTGTTTTGTGTATGTCCATATTGTTTTTATAATTTAAAATTAACTTTTATTATTTTTATTTTTTTAAATTAATCTTTACTTTAGAACAATCATCTTTTATTAAAAGTTTTTCTACGACTAAAGAAAGTATTCCTGAACCTATGTTTGCTAAACATAATCCTACAAATAATCCAATTAGTCCAGCTATTCGAATACCAATTATTGCTAAAGGAATATGAAATGCAAACATTCGAGTTAAATTTAATCCAGTAGCCAATAAAGGTTTATTTATAGCATTAAATACTGAAGCTGTCAAAAATACACAACCGCGTAAACCATAGCTTATTGGGATAATCCACAAGTATAAAGTAATGTATCTTGCTACTTGAATATCTCCTCCAAATAAATTTCCTAAAGGAATTGCTAGTATTAAAAGTACAATAAAAGTCCCTAAACCCCATAATAAAGAGAATGTGTTTGATTTTCGAATAGCTTCTTTTACCCGATTAAAGTTTTTCGCTCCCCAATTTTGACCGACAAAAGGAACCAAGGCTGTAGCTAAAGCCATAATTAACAAAAAGGCGAACATTTCTATTTTTACAGCAACACCAAAAGCAGCAATTGCAATTGGTCCTAAGTTAGCGACTAAACGCATAATTATTGACATAGTTAAAGGCATAAGTAATCGAGATGCTGCTGAAGGAATAGCCAGATAAGAAATTTGTTTTATTGAATTGCTAAATTCCTTAAAAGTTGGCAGAGAAAAATCAATTAACTTTTCTTTAAAGTGTAGAATTAATAATGAAAGTACCATAGCTGTAGCCCGAGCGACTACTGTTGCGATTGCTGCACCTTTTAAGCCTAGTTGTGGGAAACCCCAAAGTCCAAAAATTAATAACGGATCTAAAATAATATTAACAATTGTTGAGATAATCATAACCAGACTAGGGAAGAGCATATCACCGCATGCCCTAAGAGCATTGTTGCCGACCATAGGAATAACAATAAAGCCAATTCCTAAATACCAAATATTCATGTATTGTTTAATTAAGGGTAGGGTCTCATTATTAGCGCCGAGTGAACGAAATAACCAATCTATTGAAAGCAAACCAAAAATAGTAGCAATACCCATAATAAAAAGAGAAATGATAATACTATCAGTAGTAAGGCGTTGCACTTGGTGATGGTCTCCTCTGCCAATGGCTCGTGAGACTACTGACGAAGCAGCAACACCAAAACCTAAGATTATACCTACAAAAAACATAATTACCGGAAAAGTAAAGCCGATTGCTGCTAATTCTTTTATACCAAGACGAGAAATAAAGAAAGCATCAACTAGATTAAATATTACCATTGAAAGCAGACCGAAAACCATGGGTATTGAGAGCGAAATTAGCTTTTTTGTCACTAATCCCTGAGTAAGATGATTTTTTTTAGTCATAGTAGTGAAAACGAATTATTTATTATTTTGACTGTTACAAAGAGAATTTATTTTAATAAATTTAAGATTTCAAATCTAAATTTGTTAATTTTAATTCAATTATCTATAATAAAAATGGTCCTATTTTTATAAACCTCTTAGAAATTCCGGTTTTAACATCACTTCTCCATTAATAGCTAATTCAAGGGTATTAAGTAGTTTAATTTTATCTTTAGGAAAGCTCCCTTCTAAAGAAATATGGTTTGAAGCATGGTTTGAACGAAATATAGTTTTATTTAATTTAAGCCCTTTAATGATTTGATAAAATTCTTTCAATAGTTCTAAAGGATTTAATTCTTTAAAATTGCCTTTTTTAACTTCATCAGCTAACTCTGTATCGGGGATAACCATAAGCGATAAAAATGAAAGATATCTTGGCTGCATTAGGTTTAAGGCCTCTATTGTGGCTTGAACATGGTCTTTAGAGTGTTTTAGGCCGCCTAAACCTAATAACACTATAACTGAAGATTTTATTCCAGCTAGGGAGGCTCTATTAACTGCCTCAATCATTTCTATAGCTTTTGCCCGTTTATGGCAATAATCTAATATATCTTGGCTGCCGCTCTCTAGACCAATATAGATTAAGCTTAATTTATTATCTTTTAATTCTTTTAATTCGTCATCAGTTCTTTGGCTTATATTATGTCCATTAGCATAGCTTGAAATACGGGAAAGTTTTGGGAAAGCTTGAGCTATCTCTTTTAAAATCGGAACAAGTTTATGATTATCTAAAACTAAGGCATCTCCATCGATAAGAAATACTCGTCTGGTATTCTTATCATAATCTGCTTGTTGTTTAATGTCAGCGGTAATCTCAGTACTATCCTTTATTGAAAAAGGTTTATTTTTGTAAATTCCACAAAAAATACAAAAATTTGCTGAACAGCCGAGAGTTAGTTGAAGAAGAAAACTATTAGCTTCTGCCGGAGGTCTTATAACTGGTTCAATAATACTCATAGTCTTATTAAATGGTCTATATTTTTTTAAACTAAATTATTTATAAATATAAAAGGAGATTAGAAGCAGGATACTCCTTGTAAGATTCATGTTTTAGTATAATATTACTCTTAGCAGCTAATCTTTGCAATCTTTTATTCAATAAATCCTATATGGTAGGACTTTAATTTCGTGTTAAGACTCTTTCTGCGATTGTCTGATAAGCTATTAAGTTCAGTTTTAAAAAATTTACTATGATTTTTTATATGAGTATGAAGTAGTTCATGGAGTATAACATAATCAATTAAATCATCAGGAAGCCTTAGCAGCTTAATATTTAGATTTATTCTGTTATCTTTGGTACAACTACCCCAACGGGTTTTTTGATTACGAATAGAAATGCTTTTGTAGTTGAATCCATATTTTTCTGCTATGTCTTTAGTTCTTTGGATAAGCTTTAATTTTTGTTGTCTAAGGGTTAAGCTTGAGACATCTTTTAAGATCTTTTTATGGTTTTCTTTTAAAAAACTAAGTTTATCTAAGTTTTTTCTTATCCAGTTTATTTTTTGATTAACAAATTTCTTAGCTTCTCTTAAAGAAATTCTATTAGGAATTATAACTTTAACTGGGCTAGCTGGTTTTATGCTTATAGTAAGGTTTTTTCTGGAGAATTTAGATTTTTCAAATAATACTGGGCCAATACCGTTAATTTCAATTATCACAGCTAAAGTTCTTTGTATTCAGCGTCAATAATATTTCCTTTGGGTTTATTTTGCTTTGTTTTTGTGTGTTTAGATGTTTTTGAGGCTAGAAAAAAGAAAATAAAAAGCCTAAAAAGGATTTTAATTAGGTAATAAAATAAGAATATTTTAAATAAAAATGATATTAAATGCATAGTTTGATTATACTCTTTAAAGTTAGTAATTCAAGGTTATTGGATAAAAGAACTCTTAAGTTTAATAATTTCTTCTCCGATTTCCTTAAGTCGTGTTTTTATCTCAGTCAAACGCTTATGATAAACTTGAGATGTTTGATCATTATGGAAGTTTTGACGGTTGCTTAAGCTACGAGTTTTAGAATAATCTTCTAATTCAAGCTTTTCTTTCTCTTTTCTAAGTGTTTTTATTGCTTTTGCTGTTTTAAAATTATGCTTTTTTAGATTGATAACTACTTTTTCAGGTATTGGTTTTTTCTTATTTTTTGATTTAGATAATTTAAATTTTGATTTATTTTTTGATGAATTTATTGGTTTATCTAAATCTCCACTTTTTATTTTTTCCCAGTAATAGTCAAAATTACCAGGGAATTTTCTGACTCGGCCAGACTTAACGTCAAAAACTGTATTAGCTATTGAACGAACAAAGTGTATGTCATGACTTATAAATACAAGAGTTCCTTGATAGGCTTTAAGAGCTCTGACTAAAGCCTCTATAGCATCGATATCTAAGTGAGTTGTTGGTTCATCAAGAAGAAGGAGATTCGGAGGGTTAATAAGTAATTTTGCTAAAATAAGCCGACTTTTTTCTCCTCCGGATAATACAGTTACTTTTTTTTCAATATCATCTCCAGTGAATAAAAATAAACTTAGGATTGTTCTTATCCTATCTGTGGCTGTATTGTCTCCAGAAGCTGAGCGATATACTTCTTCGAAGACTGTATTGTTAGAGTCTAGAACTTCCATTCTTCGTTGTGAAAAATAGCCGATACTGACATTATGACCTAAAGTACGTTTTCCACTATCAGTATCGATCGCTCCAGCCAATATTTTAAGCAAAGTAGATTTTCCGGCTCCATTTTCACCGACCAATACAGCTTTTTCTCCCTGGATTATTTCAAAGTAGAAATTTTTATATACTTCTATATCACCATATGATTTAAATATTTTTTCTAAGTTAACAACCTGGTGTCCACTTTTTGTAGTAGTAGGAAAAGTAAAATTTCTAATGCTTTCTCGACGGCGCATTGGAACATTTATTCCTTTCATCTTCTCAATGATTCTTTTTTTTGCTCGGACCTGAGAAGCTTTGTTTGGTTGACCGTGAAAGCGATATATGAATTGTTGCAATTGCTTACGCTTTTTTTCTTGCTCAGTTGATTGTTTTAAGAGATGGGTTGCTTTTTCATCTTGTATTTTTTGATAATTTTTATAATTACCTTTTATTTTAGTTATTACTTGGTTTTCTAAGACTAAAATATGATTAGTTACCTGATCAAGAAAATCTTTATCATGTGAGATCATAATAAAAGTTCCTGAAAAACTGAGCAAATAATCTTTAAACCATATAGCAGCTGATAAATCAAGATGGTTCATAGGCTCATCAAGCAAAAGTATGTCGTAATGACAGGTTAAGAGCCTAGCCAGTAATACTCTCATTTGCCATCCTCCACTAAGCTCGCTTACTGGTTGTTTAAGTGTTTTTTCAGTAAAACCTAAACCAGTAAGAATTTTTTTAGCTTTATGTTCTAGCTCAAAGTAGCCTCTGAATTCTAAATTGTGTAAGATGTCTCCATAGTGTTCTGATCCAGCTTTACCCTGATCTTCCATTTGTTTTTTTTCTTTAACCAAATTTTTTATAGCGGTATCACCCTTTACTGCTTCAGATAAAACCGAAGTTTTAGATTTAAAAGCTGCTTCTTGAGGTAAGTAGCCAATATGAATATTCTTTTTTATTTGTACTGAACCAGAGGTTGATTCTTCTAGTCCAAGAATAATTGAGAAAAGTGTACTTTTGCCAGCACCATTAGGCCCAACTAGACCGGATTTAATTCCTCGGTTGAGAGTAAGATTTATTCCCTCAAAAAGAGTTCGGGCTCCGTAAGATTTGGAAAGGTTATTTAAAGTAATCATAGATTAAATTTAAAATAAACTAAAATGAAATAAAATATATTATATTATAATATAGTAAAGTAGAAAATATTTTAAGATTTCTCAATCATAAGTCTTTTAATAGTCTTAGCTAGCTTTTCAATGTCGCTAGCCACATTGCCAGGAAGTATTTTAAGCACTTCAATTTCATTTTTAAATGCTTTTAAAAGTCCTAAAAAGCGGTTTATAGCTATTTGTCTATGTTTAGTCCTAACTTCCTCAGGGTTAACATCTTTTCGACGTTTCATTATTAAGGCGGTTAAGTCTTTTTTTATTTCTTTTGATTCCTTACCTCCGCCAATAATTTCTTTTTTTACCTTTTCGTAATCACCTTGATCTAAAGATTTTTTTGCTTTACGCAGAATATCTGTGGTCTCAAGAGTTAAAGATGGTTTATCGACTAAAGAGCTATCTTCTGACTCATCGCTTAAGTACAATGACTCTTTTTCTGATTCAAGAAAGGTATAGGAACGAATAAGTTTCATTGCAGTATGTTTGCGTATATGAACTTCTTTTTCAGTATAACGGTCAAATTTTTCATAACCCCAATTACGATAGAGTTTATCTTTATAAACTGTATGTAGGGCGCCAGCTAAAGTGCGCCAGGAGTTTTTAAAATCTAAAGTAGCTTTTCTAACATGGATTCTCACATCTGCTGGATCCATTTCTGATAAATTTTTATTCTGACTAGGCAAATCAATTATTGACGGTGAATTCAATTGCATCTAACTCCTTTTGTTAATTAGGTTGTGAATATAATTTTGTTATTATACCACTAACTTATAGTTTTTCTAGAGTAATGGTTGCATCGAGCCTAGAAAGGTTTTTATCAATCTGGCTTTGATTTCTTTTTCGGTTAACTGGACATCAGGGAATGGTCCAGCATATTTATAATTAGTGTAGAAGCCTTTATCCAAGCATGGTATAGCAGTTTTCCCTGGTTTTAACTCAAAACTTCCTGAATAAGTAAATGGCCAAATGTCAATGATTGGGATTAAATGTAGAAGATTAGACAACAAGTTGTTTAGGTCTGAGGCTACTGGCATTCTCTGTTGTTTAGCAATAGTCCAGCTGTTTTGATTAGCCATGTCACGACGGATATCTTTTTCAATAACCTCAGCTACTGTTTTATCATCAATGATTACTCCAACTTCAGTATTTAGATAAGCAGACCGCGGATCAAGATTAAATGAGCCAATCCAAACTTTTTCGCTATCAACAATATAAACCTTAGAGTGTAGACAAGTAATATAGTCTTTAGTGCGTTTATCTTTGTTGATTGGTGTGATCATTAAGTCGAGGTCTTTGGGTTTTAGTTTTAGTTCAAACATTTGCCAACGAAAAGAATCAAGGTATTTTTTTTTATTCTTATAAGAAAAAGCATAAGCATGTATATGATCAGCAGATGATAAGCTATTGCTGGATACTAATATTTCTAGGTTTGGTTTGGTTTTTGCTAATTTCCTAAAGTACTTAGTATTTCTATTTCCAATAATGACATAAGGGGTTTGTATAACTAAAGATTTTTTGGCTTGCTGAAAAAAATGACCTAATTCATAAGTTGTTTTTGTAACTTTGTCTTTTCCAATTTGGCCAGCTTTACCTGGTTTATCAGCAATAAATTTAATTTTTTTAACTTCATAAGTAATATCAAGGATTCTTTTGTTTAAACAAGTTTTATTTACTTCGCAAGCATTTAATTCAGTAAATAAATCTGAAAGCATAAAACTGCTCTTCGAAGAGTAGTTAGTATATTTATTATTCTTAATTAAGTATTGAACATCAATCATATTTTTACTTGGTACTGATAAGGGGTGAGTCCAGTATTCAATAAACGAATCAGTCATTTTTTTAACAATTTTACTGGTAATCATCACTCCGTAATCTTTAAAATTTCTGGTTCTTCCTCTATCATAATAATCATTCTGATAATTGCGACCACCAGTAATAGCGATTCTATCGTCAACTATAAATATTTTATTATGCATTCTTTGGTTAAAGCCTCTAAAATTCAGAATAGCTTTTTTAATCATAGCCAATTTTGATGGAACAATATCTTTTGAAATTGGATTATATAATTTAATTTCAATATTAGGATCAGCAGTAGTTAAAAAGGTGATTAGCTTAAAGTCTTTAGCGGATATTAAATAATCAAGAATAATTTTAACCTTTACTCCTCTTTTGGCAGCTTGAATTAATTCGTAAATCATAAAACGACTAGTTTCATCACTACCCCATATAAATGTTTGGATAAGGATTGATTTTTGGGCTTGGCGGATAAGATGAGTTCTAGCTAGCAAAGCGTTATCGCCATTATTAAGAATGGTCACATAATGTGATCGATTCTTCTTACTGTTGATTAGGAATTGTTCAATTGGTGAGTCAGGATAAGTTAAGCTATCGTTAGTGTGTAAGTTTTCCGATGTTAAGCAAGACAAATTCTTTTGGCCTAAAGAATTAGCACAAGAAATATTTATGCTGATTAGGCAAAAGATAAAAATCCAAACCAATTTTCTTCTCATTATTTTATTAATTATACACCTAGCAGGGCTCTTAGGGTAGTTCTGGCAGTTTCCATGATACCTTTTGATTTATAACGAAGATTATCATAGTCATTGCTAAAAGCAGTATATTGTTCTTCAAATTTTTCTGCAGTTATATTTTTCTTCCTTTTTGGTTCCTTGATCTCTCGCCATAACAAAGAAAGCATTCTTTCAGTTCTTTCTATTTGGTCGACACATCCCTTGTAATCTCTGAAAGATTTTTCATCAGATAAAGTTCCTAAAGCTGATACTGATATATTATATTTCCATTTTGCTTTGTCATAATTCCAAAATTTAATAAGAAAGTTTAAAGTTTGTTCATAAGCAAAATTTTTATTATTGATTAAAAATTCGTTTAAAACAGATGTTTTAATATTAAGAAATTCAGATCTAGGTCTGTTAAGTGGTAAAGTTCTAATGCCTTGTGATATTTCAGGAAACCAGTTTGCTAGAAGTGGGTATGTTCCATAAGTGTCTACCATGCTTTTTGCACTATACTTATCTCCGGTTCTAAAATCTCCTATGGTAATATCTGAGTCTGCTATTTTAATAAACTTTTCTAGGTTGTTATAGAATTCAACATCTTCATGGATATAATCAATATCACCAGGTATTTGTATAATTCTTTCTATTTTAGGATAATTATCCAGTATATAACCCCAACCAGCTAGCCATGTTTGGCATGTATCAACAGACCAAGTTTGTACGATTTCAAGAGTACTTTGTCTTTTATCCTTTAAAAAAGAAACAGCATCTCCTCTTATAGCTGTGCTTCTGGGTAGCATAACAATTGGCTTGGGGTCAATTTTTCGGCATGTATCAATTGTCCACCAAAAATACCATTCGCATTTACTACTATTCTCATAGCCTAGATATGGAAAAATAATAATAACTTTAGACTTTGAACTTGAACTATTAGATTGTTCTGACATCTCTTATCTTTTGTTCCAGGTGTGGTTTGCCGCTTGAATCCAATGGTTAGCAAGCGTAGCGCGTCGAACCACTATACTTTTCCACGTCTTTCTTCTAGCTTTAGACGAACCTGATGAGCCTGTTCTTCGGAAACATTAATGGTTCTAATAATAAAAATAGCTATTATCGAAGTCACAATCGGAATCGTAACATCAAATATTCTCATCCACAATAAGGTTTCAGGAGCTTGACTTAAGCCCAATTCTTGCTTAAAGCCAGTACCAGTAAGAAGTATTCCTCCAATAAGGGAAGCAAGAGCTAACCCTAATTTAACCATCCACCAGTAAACAGCACTGAACATGCCTTCGCGACGTTGGCCGGTTATGAGTTCATCCTCATCACAGACATCAGCCACCATGGAGAGGCATATCGTAAATAGCGATCCTAAACCGAATGTAATAAGCGGCGCGCAGATCAACAATAAATAGGGGTTAGTTTGATTATAGCCAATCCATTTCAATGCAAAACCAATAATTGAAAGTGGAATCGTAATAAAGAATGTGTTTTTCTTCCCAAATTTTTTAGAAAGTCGTGGAATTATTGCAACAACACCTATAGTACAAATAGCACTAAAGGTTCCATACCAACCCAGTAGTGTTCCTCCGTTTGAATAAGCCATATCTAGAGAGGGTTGTGTTGCAAAAACATAAAAGAAAATTACATAAGCAATAAAGGTGGCACTTAACATAAAGCCGTTAAAGATTAAAAATGTAACAGCACAGAGCTTAACAAAATGTTTATTTTTGAAAGTAGTAGCAATACCCTTAAACATGTTTTTCATAACCGCCCAGTAGTTTGCTTTTTTAATAGGCTTGGGTAATTTATCGAAACGCTCTTTGTTAAAAATGCTCGGTAAAATACCGCCTAATATAATAACTGCTCCGATAATTAGTGCAAGAGTCCGTCCTCCCAAAACAATATCATGTCCTCCGGTTTCAGGATCTGGAAACCACTTTTTGTTATGCATCATAGCCCAGCACCAGGGAGCAAGCAGCCAGGGAATTTGACCGAATATTCTGCTAGTGCTTTGTAGGCGGGTTCGTTCATGATAATCCGGGCTAAGCTCATAGCCAAGGGCGATCCAGGGAATAGAATAGCAAGTGAATCCTGCAAAAAAGAGGATCTGAAATATTAAAAAATACCAAAAATAGTACATTTCGGTATGTCCCCTATGAAGCTGGAACATAAGAGCATAACAGATGCCTGCGGCAATGGCTCCCCAGAATATAAAAGGCTTTCGACGTCCGTATCTAGTGCGGGCATTATCTGAGCTGTAACCAATAATCGGATCTAGGATAGCATCAAAAATCCGGGGAATACATCCAGCAATTCCTACTAAGATTGGATTAACTCCCAACCCAAGGTTTAAAACAATAACCATTCCTCCAATAAAAGCTGCTTGGCTATCATTAGCCAATGCTCCCATACCATAAATGAACTTTTGGAATTTAGATATACGATCTTCTGGGGCTGTTTTGTAGTGACCTGGTTTTTGTTGTATTTCCGGCATTAACTACCTCCGTAATTTTAGAATTTAAAAGTGATTCAAAATCAGAAAATTAACACAAATTGTAATTGTATCATATAACTTAAGTGTGCGCAATGTCATTTATCAATTGGGAATGAAGTGGTGAATTATAACTCACATTGCGACAACACTCAACTCAAAATCCCTATTCTGTTTTTTGTTGGTTTCACTACCTTACAAAATAACAGATTTTGAGAGCTATGGGGCATTTTTTTTTGCCCTCTAACTTTCGCACTTGTGATTACAATCTTTTTCCAAAGAAAGGGAGTTGACCCCTTTTATTGGTTCTTCCAAAGAAAGGGAGTTGACCCCTTTTATTGGTTTGTGGGTGTGGAGGTTTGCTTTTGATTGTATTTTATTGTCTAGCTTTGCTTTTCTTGGCCTTAACAATAACTAAGCGAGACCCTTTTTTTGAATTTCCAAAATATGCTAGAACTTTTTCAGCTTCATTAAAAGGAAGGCTGATAAAAGAAAACTTGTCTGAGAGATGGATATCTTGTATTTTGTTTCTATCAATATTGCATTTATCGTTAATAATGCTAAGTAGTTTATTAATTGTTAGTCCATCTTCTTTTCCTTGACGTACAAAAAGTCGAGTTTTCCCTTTCAACTCAATTTTTTGACCTTTAATTCTAATTTCACTATACTTTTTTTCATCTAGTTCTTTACCGAAAGAATTTTGTAAAATAGCTGCTAATATGTCTTCTGGATTATTTTCTTTAAGTAATTCCTTAGACATAAGGCGGTAATCTTCTTTAAGGTCAGCCTTTATAATATCCTTAAGACGAGATTTAATTCTAAGCTTTTTTGCTTGAATTACATCTTGAACTCTTGGTAATTGTGCTTTGCGGATATCAGTTTGAGCTTTTCTTTGAATAAATTGTAATTTTCTATATTCTGCAGGTGTAATAAAAGTTATAGCAATGCCTTTTTTGCCAGCTCTTCCAGTACGTCCGATTCTGTGAACATATGATTCTGGATCTTGAGGAAGAGAATAGTTGATAACATGAGTTAAATCTTGTACATCAATTCCTCGTGATGCAACGTCAGTGGCTACCAAAACGTTAATCGTTTGTTTTTTAAATTTACTTAATATCTTGCTTCGCAATGCTTGTGACATATCTCCGTGTAAAGCATCAGAGTCATAGCCACGTTCACTTAGACGATTAGCAACAGTATCAACATCTATTTTGGTTCGGCAAAAAATAAGTCCGTAAAAATTTTCTTCTATATCGATAATCCTGCAAAGAGCTTCAAATTTATCACTAAATGAAATTTCAAAGTAAATTTGATCAGTTTGGCTAACTGTTAGTTGTCCTTTAGACACCGTGAACAGTTTATATTCTTTCATATATTTTTTAGCAATTTGCATTATTTCATTGGGCATTGTAGCTGAAAATAACATAGTACGTTTATCAGAGCCAGTTTCAGCCATAATCGTCTGAACATCTTCAAGAAAGCCCATATTTAGCATTTCATCGGCCTCATCTAAGACAAGATAAGATATGTTTTTTAGTTTCAGGGTTTTACGTTTGATATGATCAATTATTCTTCCTGGAGTACCAACTACAATATCGACTCCTCTTTTTAAGCTTCTAAGTTGTAGTGATATTGATTGGCCACCATATATTGGGACAATGCTTAGTTTTTTATTTCCTTTTAGTGAGTAAATTTCTTCAGCTACTTGGATTGCTAGTTCTCTGGTTGGAGTAAGAACTAAAACTTGGACCACACCAGCATGTTCTTTTATTTGTTCGAGGATTGGAAGACCAAAAGCAGCAGTTTTTCCAGTTCCAGTTTGAGCTTGACCAACGACATCACAACTTTCAGTAAGTATGGTTGGGATTACTTTTTGTTGGATTGATGTAGGCATTTCAAAACCTCGTTTCTCCAATACTTCTAAAGTTGTTGTTAATAAACCTAAATCTTTGAATGATTTCATTGTTTTAATCTCCCTTTTTTAAGTTATTGGGACTGTTGCAAAATACAACAGTCCCTGATTACACAGATTAAATCTCGATTACATTGATTGAAAACATTAGCTTTTTATCGGTGTAATCATTTCTTAAATCGCTGTAATCAGGCGCTGGTGCTATTATGTAACAGCGCCTTATCTAGCTAAAAACACCAATTATCAGCATTTTCCGCTGGCATAGATTATACACCAATATTATGTAAATTGGTAATTATTTTATTTGGGGCTGATCAGAATAGATTTTAGCCAAATCCTTAGTAATATGCAAAAAGTCTCTATTAAGATTCAATCTTAACAAACAGATTAAATTTTATAAACTTTATCATTCTCATGTGCTGGCTTGAGGATTTTGATACCGATTTCACTCCCTCGTCCGGCTATTAAAACATCTTTATAGTTGATTTGCATTGATTTAACGGTTTGGCTGAAATCATCATGAACTCCTTTTATATGAATCTTCTCTCCGATTCTAAGAGTAGAGCTAAGTTTGATGATCCCTACTGATATCTTTCCAAAATAATGGGTTATAACGCCAATTTCTTTTTCAGTTACTTTCTTTAGGGGTTTGCTGATTTTTTTAACGACTTTTTTAGGTGCAGGTTTTTTAACAATTTTCTTTTTAGCCTTAGCAGCTATTTTCTTTTTTGCTTTTTTTTCTGGTTTTTTCTTTACTGTCCTTTTCTTTAAAACCTTTTTCTTAGGCTTAGCTTTAATTTTGTTGTTAACCTTTTTTTTAGGTTTTTCTGTTTTAGGAGTAAATAAGTTTTTAAAGCGTTTAAGTAATTTCATAGCCTACCCTATCTTTCTAGCTCCCGGTAAAGCTACTTGAGTTACTTTAGGAAGCTTACCGTAAAGTTTTTGGTAAATTTGATTATACCTATCTTTACCACCAATAAGTGCAAAGGTTAACGGCATTACCTCTTTTGCCTTAATGGTCATAATTTTTGATATATTTTGGATATCCCATTGTGCGTGAGTGTCTTCTCTTAATCGTGATATGTGATAAAGCTCTCTAGCATTTACTCTTATTAGCACTCTTTTTCTATGAGAATTAGTTAGTATGTAAGGAGCAGCTAAAGGCATTTTTTCATTTATTTGATTGTATACTTGATTAGTTTTCTCAATAAGTTTATTAAATTCATCTTCCATACCGATTTCTTGAATTGACTTAGGAATAGTTACTCCAAGACTAGGGTCATAGGCTTGGGCAGTAATTGTCGACATTCGATGTCTTTTAAGTTGACCAAAACAAGCAGATGAGAGAACAATATTAAAGGTTAAGTTTACATATTCAAATTCTCTTAGCATTGAGTCGTAAAATTGTAGATTAGACCAAGAAGTTTTAAAAATTTCTAATTTTTCTTCTTGGCTAAGATTTTGTATTATATTTTTGCACTTTTCAAAGGAGATGCTTGATGAAGTATGAAGTAGGGATGCAGCGATAATATCATCAGCATCTTGAGTATAATCAACCAATTTTATTTCTTCGTCTCTATCCTCTCCCTCTTTTTCTTGATTAGTACAATCATTGGCTAAGATTTTGTTGCTGAGTTTTTTTAATTCAGGATAAGTTTTACTGTCTCGATCATTGGCTTCGTGAAAAATTACAATTGACGGCGCAATGTTGGAAATTTGTTCATATATTGCTCGGCCTAAATTCTTAATTTCAGATAAAGGGTGTGAAGCAAATCTACGTAAAAGCAATTCTAAATTACGAGCGTTAATAGTTTGACCAACTTGGGCTTCGGTAGCTAAGGCTACAATATATCGCGAATCTTCTTTAGCCCAACCTTCTAAAAGATTATGTTTTTTAGGATCTTTGGCTAATTCAGGATTTTTGTCAAAAACATGTTTTTTTAATTTCTGATAAAGCTTAAAGTACATTTCGTTTTGTTCACCGATCATCTCTACAAATATTTTCTCTAAAGAGCTTCCTTTAATTTCATCAGGCACTACATGATCCTTTTTAAGAGTGATATAGCGTTGAGATTTTTCAGTGTAAGCACAGAGTCTAAATTTTTCCAATTCTTCCATTACATATCTTGAAACTCCTAGAATGTCTAAATTAAATACAGCATGTTCAGCAACCGAGTGATGTCCCATTTTAAAAATAATTGCAGAATTAGACTTACGAGATTTATCTACTTCTTCGCGAGCAGTTTTTCTAATCTCAGTTATTGTTCGAGGATCTCGACTTATTCGGGCATAGGCAGCTGAGATAACCTCAGGAGTTATGTCAGTACGTTTTTCATTTTTTTCTTCTAATTGTCTTAAGACCTCAGTATCAACGTTAAAACCAGCTAGATGAATTTTCATGTTATTCCTTTTTGATTAAATGGTCAGTATTCATTAAGCACTAATTATACCATAATTTCAAATATTTGGTTCAAAATAAGGTCCAGCTAAATTTTCTTTTGAATTATAATCTTGAGCCCATCCGTCTAAGTTTAATTCTTCAATAAAATTTTTAACTTCAAGATATTCTTGATAATTTATTGATCTATTTATTTTAGAATGAAGCTGAGCCTTAAAATAGGGCTGGTATTGAAACATTACACTAGCCAAAGCTTGGGGTATATTTTTTTTTATCCAAGAAAGTAGTTTTTTTGACTCATTGATATGACCAGGAAGAACCAAATGTCTAATAATTACCCCTTTTTCTAACAATTTGTTGTTAATTAAGGGTTTGACCTGCCTGTTCATTTCCTTAAGGCTTCTAGAGGCAAATACAGGGTATCCTGGGGCCTTAGAATATTCTTTTGCTAGTGAAGAATCAATATACTTTAGGTCAGTTAAGTATACATCGACTATCCCTTCTAGACATTTTATAATCTCTTCTTTTTCATAGCCAGAAGTATTATAGACTATTGGGATGTTAAGACCGTTCTTAAAGGCTATGGCTAGCGTATCTAGAATTTGTGGCAGGAAATGTGTGGGAGTTACTAAATTTATATTATGAGCTCCATCTTTTTGAAGCTTGAGCATAATTTTAGACAAATCTATTTTTGAAATTTTTTTACCGATCGCATCATGGGAAAATTTATAATTTTGGCAATAAATACACTTTAAATTACATCCAGAAAAGAAAATAGTGCCACTTCCTTTTTCTCCACTTATTACAGGTTCTTCTCCGTGATGTAGAAAAGAGCTATAAACAATGATATTACTATTGGTTCCGCAATAACCTTTTTCTCCTTTTAAGCGGTTTACTTTGCAATCTCGAGGGCAGATATCGCAGTTATTTAAGCGTTTTTTAATTAAAGCAGCAGCTTTTTCGATTAAAGTGATTTTTTTTGTTAATATTGTAGTCATAAAAAAAAATAGTTTTTTTGTTGTCTTTTGTTAATATATTATACTATAATATAGATAAGGTTAATATCAAAATTTGGGAGGTAAAGTGATGATTAAGAAAAAAAGAATTTTGTTAATTGACGATGAAAAAGATTATTGTTATTTCATGTCTCGTAATCTTGAAGATACTGGTGAATTTTCAGTAATAATGGCTCATGAGGGTAGAGAAGGAATTAAGTTAGCTAAGAGTGAAAAGCCAGATTTAATTCTTCTTGATATTATTTTACCGGGGCTCCCAGGCACAGATGTAGCTAATGTTCTTTTGAATGAGACTAAGACTAAAAGAATTCCAATAATATTTCTTACGGCAATAGTTACTCAAAAAGAATTAGGAGCTACAGCAGTTAAAGAAATAGGTGGCAATAATTTTATTGCTAAAACTGCTCAAACTAAAGATGTGGTTGCAGCCATAAAAACGCTTCTACACATGTAATCTTTTTTCAAGCTTACCGATTTATTTAATTATTTATTTGTATGTATCTGTTGACGATATATTTTTCGTATATTGAAGAATATTTCTTTGTATTCTGGGGTTCTATAATCTGGGAAGGTTGTTGGAATTTCAGAAAAGTAATCTTTTAAATAAGTAAGAGTTACCTCACCATAAATTCCTTTGCCAAGATATACTCGATGGGCAAAGTCCTTAGTAGTAGTTAAAATTAGTTTAGCTTCATTAATGTATCCAGGATCAATATTTATTTGACGTTGCAGATTTAGAGCAAATTTTTTTTCTAATTTTATGCAATAGAGTTTAATATCTACGAACTGTTCTGGTTTTCGTAACTTTTCAAAAGATATAAAACGTCGGCTAAGAGGTGTGCCCATTTCAGGATGATAATAAGTAGTAAAATTAAAGTCAATCCTCCGGCTTTCAAAGTCTATTGGGCCAAATTTTTTTTCTAAATATTTTTTTGTGTTTTGATAAACTTTCTCAGTTGTATAAATAAATCCAGATATGAATTTTACAGGTAAGGGAAGATGAATATCTAACATATTTAAAAAATATTAGTTATGATTCCAAGAAAGGGTTTATATAGGAACGAAGTACTTTTCGATTACGATCAGTTAAATCACTAAAATACATTGCTGCGCGGTAAGGGTGTTTTATGTTCTCTTCAACAATCTCACAACGGACAATAATTCCGGTGCAATTAACCTTCTCTATAGTTTTGGTTTTGTTTTTTTTGATTGGAATCAGAAGGATAACGTTTAATTTTGTCATTAGTTCTAAGGGTCTGCTTACCGGAAAATAAGCGCCACTAGTACTAATATTAGTAGTTTCAGTCAGAACGTCAAAATCACTAATAGATAACTTTATTGGTAAGAGTCTTTCTACGCGGGGAGATTGTCGTTTTTCTTTCATTAATTTTGCGTAGGCTCTTTTTTTGCCATGCTAGTTTTAAAGCAAGCCTTATTACAGTAATAGCCATTATTTCTGTAATACCAATCAACTCTTTTTAAGGACTTGTTACAATTGAGACAATTTTTTCTTTTTTCTTCTGCTTTTGACATTTTTTTATGAGTTAAATATTCGGTTTAAAAATTGGAACAACTTTTCTTTAGAATTTTTAGGTGTTTCTATAAATTCTAATCCGGTAGAATATCTTTCTGATAATCTTTCTTTATTACACCAAGTTACTTTTGCCTTTAGATTTAATATGTTATCAATAAGGTTTATATTGACCTTTAAAGTGTCATCTTTAGGTAAAAAATTATTACTTATTATTTTCATCCCACCAAGGCTTAAATCCTTGCTTACAGTATAAAAATAGCTTCTGGCTGGGAGGGTTTTACATTCAACCGGAAAAGAAACACCAACTCTAGGGAATTTTCTTTTATCGTCCATATTTTTATACCTTTTAAGAGTATTCGTTGTCTGTTTTGAAACCGTTTACATTTTTCTTCAAACTAAATATACCATATATTTATAGCTTTGTCAATATGAGGCAAAAATTTTAAGGGTTTTCTTTATCTCTTGAGGAGAAATCTTAGTAATTATCTCTACTTTTCCGATTTTTTGCAAAATTACCATTCTGATTTCTCCGGAAATGAACTTTTTGTCATAAGTCAATGATTTATAAATAGTTAGAACATTAAACTTGATTTTTGTTGGCAAAGAGAATAATTTGAGTATTTCCTCTATTTGGTTGACCTCTTGTTGAGAGCATTTACCTAAGATTTTTGATAATTGGGCTGCGTAGACCATACCTAAAGAAACTGCTTCTCCGTGTGATAATTTTTTATATTCTAAGGAGCTTTCTAGAGCATGAGCTAAGGTGTGTCCAAAATTAAGAATTGTCCTCAATCCTTTTGTCTCGTGTTCATCCTCAGATACTATTTTTGCTTTTATTTTTACACAAGTTAAAATTAATTTCAAGATACAGTCTTGATTGAGTTTTAGAATCTTTTTATAATTTGTCTTTAGAAAAGTAAAAAAATCCTTATCTTTTATTGCTCCGTATTTTATAGCTTCAGCTAAACCTTGGCTTATTTCTTTTGCTGGTAAAGTTTTTAAAAATGCTGTATCAATGAATACGGCTTTAGGCTGATAAAATGCACCGAGTATGTTTTTAGCTTCTTTTAAATCAATTGCAGTTTTACCGCCAATACTAGAGTCGATTTGCCCTAGGAGTGTAGTCGGAATTTGAATGTAGGGTATACCACGTTTATAAATTGAAGCTATGAAACCGCCTAAATCACCAATAGTTCCTCCACCAAGACAGACAATAAATATTTTTCTGCTTAAAACATCAGCGCTTATTAATTTCTGGATTACTCTATCAAGCCACAGTCTAGACTTAGCTCTTTCACCATCAACAACTGTAATTATTTTGTAGTTTTTATTGCCAAAGGCTTTTTCAATTTTATCTCGATGTAGTGAAAGTATTTTAGGCGAAGTGATAACTAGGCCAAAATTACCAAGCTTAAGGTTTCTTATTTTGTTAGGAAGGCCTTTTAGTAAATTGCGACCAACGTATACCTTATAGGGATTATTTTTTAGATGAACAGGTATTATTTTCATTTTTTATATATTTATGCCTAATAAATTAACTAATATTAAAGTTATAATTGGTAATATAAAATATTTAAAAAAACCGCTTATAATAAGTAGAGCAATAATAAAAAAACCATAAGGCTCTAGTTTAAGATAGATATTAGTAGCTTTTTTAGATAAGAAAGAAGTTAATACTCTAGAGCCATCTAAGGGTGGTATAGGAATAAGATTAAAAATTGCTAAAAGCAAGTTTATCATTATGCCTAAGATTATTGCTTCGGTAAATAATGGAAATCCCAATCTAATTAGCAAAGATAAGAATATGGCGATTAAGATGTTTATTAATGGCCCAGATAAGCCGACTAAGGCAATATCTTTTTTTGGGTTTTTAAAGTGATAAGGATTTATTGGTACTGGTTTAGCATAACCTATGGTAAAAGGTTGGCCGATCAATCGAGTTGATAATACTAATAAAATTATTGGAAGGATAATTGTTCCAAAAAGATCAATATGGACAAGAGGATTTAAACTAAGCCGACCAGATTGTTTAGGGGTGGGATCACCTAATTTAGAAGCCATCCATCCGTGAGCATACTCATGGAAAGTTATTGACACAAAGAGAATTAAAATAAGAATTGGCATTATTATTTATTTTGAATCGAATCAGGCTTTACTTCTTATTTAGCAGACTTCTTTTTGTCATCTTTAGGTTTTTGAGTCTGTGCTGAAGTCTCTTTTTTTTCTTCGGTAGCACCTTCTTCGGATTCTTTAGCCTTCTCTTTCTTTAGTGCTTTTAATTTTACAATTTTTATTTTTGGTAATCCTAATACTGGATCTTTTTCAGACCAATCCCCTTTATCTTTTAGCCATTTTAATCTCTCGCTACGTTTCATTACCGAACGAGAACCGCTTAAATTTTTTGCTCGCTTCAACGATGGATGTAAACCCATTAAAACCTCCTCAATGAGATCAGCATTTTTTCTTTTAAAAAATGCTAGACCGAATTGATACTGAAGGAACGAAAGTTCCTGAAGTATCTACAAACTATTTTTAAAAATACAATCTTTGTATTTCTTTTTTAGATTTATAAAATTAGTTTTGGCTTCTCCTTTATTTTCAAAGCCACCAACATATATTACTACGTAGTCTCCTTTTTTCATTACAGTTACTGGATAACCGTTACTTTCTAAGCTTTTCACTTCTTTAAGTGCTGAATTTTCTCCTTTAAAGCTAGCTACTTGTACGTGATAGCGATCTTTTTCTTCAACTGTTTCTTTTAGTTTTTGGATAATATTAGTATTCTTCTCTATTTTTTTATCTATGGTTGTTGCTGCTTCTTCTATTTGAGTCGAGTTTACTGTCTTTTTGGTTGTTTTTTCTCCACCTAAAATAACCTTTTTACCTTTTTCTACCCCCATGGAAAAAGACAAGGTAAAGAGGAGAATCACTATTACTCCTAATAAAATAAGGGTATCGAGGGGTAAAATAATTCTTGGACGACCATTACCCTTTTCATTATTCTTATTATGACTAAAAAGATAAAGCTGTCGACTATTCATAAAACTATTATAAAGGAATTTTCGAAAAAATCAAGCTTACAGAAATCCATTTTCTCTCTTTATTTAAGAGAGTTTTCTTGACAAAGTTTATTTTTTAGGTGGCGATTTTAGATATTCTCTGATAGTTTTTCTTTTTAGAATTTTTAAGAAAACGTCGACAATTTTAGGGTCAAATTGTTTGCCTTTTTGTTTTTTAATTTCTTGTTCAATCTCTTCTAAAGGTTTTCTTTTGCGATAGGGTCGACCAAAAAACATAGCATCAAAAGAGTCTAGAATTGAGAGAATTCGTGAGCCCAAGGGTATTTTATCTTTTTTAAGCTTTGAGGGATAGCCTTGGCCATCATATCTTTCATGATGATGTAAAATTATCGGAATAGCTGGCTTTAGGATTTCTAAATTCTTAAGTAACTCTACCCCTTTTCGAGGATGCTTAGCCATTACTTTGAACTCTTCATTAGTAAGCGGTTTTTGTTTTTCAAGAAGGTTAGAAGGAACTTGCATTTTACCGGCATCATGTAGCAGTGATGCATTTACTAAAGCTTTAGTTTCAATTTCAGATAAATGCATTGATTTTCCCATGGCCCTGATTAGACGTAACATTGGTTTTGTATGTAAAGAAGACGTTGGTACGTATTGGTTTAAAAATTTAGTTAGTGAATTTATATAGTTTAACATTAATTTTTGTTGTTCTCGATGTAGATTGATAACCTTTAGGCTAACACTTACTTCTTCACAAAGGGCTGAGAACCATCCCTTCTCAGCTTCATTGTATGGTTTGAGGCCTGAATCTCTCTTTATATAAATTGCACCTAGAGTTTCATTAAAGATAAAAGGATAAATCAGTCTGCGACCAAAAGACATTTCTTTTTCTTGCTTGAGTATTTCTTTTTCAATACGAGTAAGAATTGATTTGCCGCCTTTCTTTATAAATTGTTTTTTATTTTCTAACCGAACTTTAAGAAAAGTTTGTGGTGCTCCGTTATTGCAAATTATAACTATTTTATTAGCTTTAAGAAGATTTCGAAATAATCGGGAAACCCCAATAGCAAAACTAACTAAGCTGCTAGATGTAGTAGTAAGACGATAAATGGTATGAAGCGAAGAAAATACAGTTTTGTAAGTCATTATAGAATATAGCGATTAAAGGTTTTGTTTTAATTTTTTATACAATTCTTTTAAACTTTGTGAAATTACCTTAGTGTTAGAAATAATTGGCATAAAATTGACATCTCCCCTCCAACGCGGAACAATATGAGCATGAAGGTGATTGGCAATTCCAGCTCCAGCAATCGTTCCTATATTTATGCCAATGTTAAAGCCTTTAGGGTTAAGAACTTTTTTTAATTTAGATTTTATTTTAATAAGTGTTTTATTCATGTCTAGTAGCTCTGCATCGTTTAGGCTTTCCATTGATTTAAGATGTCTGTTAGGAACAATCATTACATGACCATTATTATAAGGGTAAGTATTTAAAATTGCAAAGCAATATGTAGAACGCAAAAGAATAAAATTTTGTTTATCTTTTTTTTCTTTAAATACTTGGCAGAAAATACAACTTTTTTGTTTTTTCTGACTGATATACTTCATTCTCCAAGGGGCCCACAATTTATCCAATTTTTACAATACTCCTTTTAATCTCTTTACCATTTATTTCTAGAATACCATAAGATTGATAAGGAGCAAATATTGTATCTGTTGGTGAGCCGGGATTAAAGTATATCTTACCATTAATTTCTTCATTAAGGGGCATATGAGAATGACCAAAAACAAAGATGTCAATATCTTTAGCTTCAGAAGCAAATTCTCTATTTATATGTTCGAGTATTTTTTTGGGATGTCCGGCACCATGGGTAATTGCAAGAGTGATTTCTTCAAATTTAAGAATCTGTTTTGCCGGTAAATTATTTTTTATAGTATCTTCATCCATATTGCCACAAACGCCGTAAATCTTAGCCCACTGGCTTAAAACCTCATAGACTGGATAAATGATATAGTCACCACAGTGAAGACAGCAATCACAGGCTTTGGCTTCTTTTTCAATTATCTCTGGTAGCTTGGATGCTGTTACTGGTATATGAGTGTCAGAAAGTACTAGTATTTTCATTATTTTTTATTTAGTTTCTATAGCTGAGGATACAATTGGTTTATTGTACACAGTTAAGAGACGGTTAATTTCATTTATATCCCAGATAGTGAGTTTGTTATTTTTAGCAATTAATCTTGCTGTTGGTGGTAGATTATCTAAAGATACAAATATCTTCTTAACTTTTTTTCCTTTTATATTACTACCTTTTTCAATAAAATCAAAGATATCATTATCTTCAACATTTTTTTCTTTAATTCCGGCAAAAACAATTTCTTTTCCCTCTCCGATAAGTAAATGAAAATTTCGGGTTGGATATGATATTACTTTAGGGTTTTCTATTGTTGGAAGTTGATATTTATTTTTTCCAAAGCTTAAAGTATCGTTTTTGAATGAAGAAAATAGCTGCATAACCTTTTTCAACTTATCTTTAGCAAATTCTTCTTTAAAGAGTGCAATTTTTTCTTTAAATTCTTGCTCAAGCAAAGTTTGTTTTTGTTGAGGATTAAGAATTGGAGGTGAGAAATATGATTTAAAAACCGAAGTTAGCCAAAAAGAAAACAAAGGGTCTCTTATTTTGTAAATATTTCCTAAACTTTCAACATAATTTAAATCAAGAAGCTTTTGTAGGCGACTAGTTAAATCTTTAGAATTATAGATGCTTAAAGAGGTTAATTCTTTTTTTCGCAAGTAACCTTGGCCTAATGCAAATAATAACTTTAAAATTGAAATTGAATCTTTGAAATAGAATTTAAGTAGATCAATTTTCTTAATAAATTTTTGGAAAAAATAAGTTTCTCTTGAATGAAATGTTTTTTTAATTATTTCTATAATTGATCCTTCTTCATTTTCACTTTGGTAATTCTTTTTTATGGTTTGAGCTATTAAATCGTAATAAATAATATTTGCACCAAAAATGTTTACAAAAAATGACAAAAACAGTGGTGAAGGTGTTAAAGGAAGGAGTGAGTTTTTAAAATAAAAGTAATTAGTCAAAGAGGCATTTTCATCTAAAAAAATTTTTTCAAAATTACCAAAAAGTAAGTTTAATTCTCCAGAAAGTATTTTTACGGCATCATGGGAATTAGGGGTAGTTAACACTACCATACAATTTCTTTGGATTATGATGAATTTTGAGAAATCTTGATAGAAGTTTTTAAATGTATTGGCAAGATTTAAAAATTCTTCAATTATTAAGATGCAGCTACGATTGCTTTCATCAATAAATTTATTTATAGTTTCAAGAACATCTGTAAAATTTATATTTTCTTTTTTCAGACAATCCTTAATAAAATTAGTGGTTGAAACAAGGACTGGACTGGCGTAATTAATTAAATTATCTAGGCTTTCGCTTTTGCAAGTGTAATCGCTAAGTAATGAGAAAGCTATGGCTTTAAAAAATTCCTTTTTTCCGACATAAGCTGAACTAGCATAAATATAAGTGAGTTCATC
>JAVCBZ010000063.1 GCA_030765735.1 Candidatus Susulua stagnicola
GATATAGAACAAACAATAGCAGAAATTAAAAACTCAGGAGCAAAACAGATTATTACTTCTACTTATAAAATAAAACCTGATAACTTCAAAAGAATGACTAATATTTTTCCCGAGCACAAAGAGCTATGGCAAAAATTATACCTTAAGCAAGGAGAGAGAAAAAACAGTTCTATTTACCTACCACAAACTTTAAGAAAGGAATTAATAAATAAGGTAAGAGAAATTACTCTTAGTAAGAAATTAGAATTTTCTAGTTGTCGAGAAGGATTTAGCAATCTCAATACTGCTAATTGTGATGGATCCTCTATATTCCTATAAGAAAAAGTATATTATTCAAAACAAAACCTACTAAAATAGCAGTAAAAAGCATTATTAACATTGACTTTAGCATGTCTTTGATACCCAATTCCTTAACTAAAACCATAAATGTTGCCACACATGGAAAATATATAGCCAAAATTGTTGCCCCAGTAATAAGTTGTCTTAACGATAAATTAAGTGGTCGCAACATCCCTACAGCAACATCCTTCCTAAGAAAACCTACAATCAATGCTCCTATTGTCTCTTGAGGAAGACCCCAAAGTTTAGTTATTATTGGAGAAAAAACAATACCTAGAAAATTAATAATTCTTAAAAAATAAAGAATATTTACAATCACAATTCCTAGAAGCACCAAAGGAAAAGCTTCTTTTAAAAACCAACTTATTCTCATCGACAATTTCTTTAAAATGCTTTTTAAATGAGGTATTCGATAAGGCGGAATCTCTACTAATATTTCTGGACTCTGACCTTTTATAAATATATTCAAAATCCTGCCTAAAGTTAACCATAAACAAAAAATAATAAAAAACACCAGTAATATATACTGACCACCAAATCTACCAAGAAGATTAATTATCATTGCAGTTTGAGCCATGCAAGGAACGGCAATCGCTAATAAAGTTGCACTAATAAATTTTTCTCTTCTAGATTCAAATAGCCGTCCAGCCAAAGCACCGGGAACATTGCACCCTAATCCTAAAATCATTGGAATAATTGCATAACCATGAAGTCCTATTTTATGGAATAATCTATCTCCTAATACTGCTAAACGAGGTAAATAGCCCCAATCTTCTAATAATCCTAAAATTAAATAAAAACTAAAAATATAAGGTAATACTATCGCTAAGGGAATATAAAATCCCGTAGTAATAAGCCCAAAAGAGACTCCATAATCTATTTTTCCATCTACTAAGTTTCCAATAAGGGTAGAATGCAAAAAACTACCTTGACCCAAAAAATTACTTAGCTTCATTATTATTGGAGAATAAAAATTCTCAAAAAAAGGATCAAAAACATAATTAATTAATCCTTCACCAATAAATCTAATTATCGAAAAAGAAAAGAATACTACTGCTGCTGCAATAAAAAAAGAAAATGGCGGTTTTATACTTAAATCTTGAAGTATGTCGATAAGAGTATGATGTCTATGGAAAAGTTTTTGAACCTGTCTTATTATTTCTCCAATTTCAACCCAAATTGAATCTTTTGAATCTTTTAAAGGAGAAACTTTAGCTTGGTTTATTCTTTGAACTAATCCCTTGATTCCTTCTCCGGAGAGAGCACAAGTAGTTGTTACTGGAACACCTAAACAATGCTCTAACTTTTCTTTATCTATTTCAACGCCTTTATGCTTAGTCTCATCCCACATATTCAAAACTACTAATAAAGGTTTATTTACTTTACGAATTAATTCAAGAGTTAAATATAAATTACGTTCTAAATTGGTAGCATCAATAACATTAATAATCAAATCGGCATCATTGATAAGATTGATTACCACATCTTCAGCTTTAGAAGTAGGCTCTAGGCTATACGTCCCCGGAGCATCAATCACTTCTGCTTCTATATTAGAAAATTTCATTATCCCTTTAGTAAGCTCAATAGTAGTGCCTGGGTAATTAGCAGCAATAACTTTTGCACCAGTTAAACGAGAAAAAATTACACTCTTGCCTACATTAGGATTACCAATTAAAAGTATTTTCATAATAATTCTATTATTATCTTAGAAGCCATGCCTCTACCTAAAGCAATTTGGGTTCGTCCAACTTTTACAATTATCGGACCGAATTTAAACATTCCTCTTTCTTTTTTAATCACAACTCCTTCTCTTATCCCTAAATTTTGTAATTTTTGAATAAACCGTATTCCACCTTGTATACTTATTACCTTAGCAGATTGCCCTGATGAAAGCTTAGTTAAGTTTGACATTCTTTACACTCCTTACATAACCCTACTATTTTTAATGTATGTCTTAAGGGATAAAATTTTTTATTCTTACAAGTCTCATTTTGTAATTTTTCTATATTTTTGTCTTCAAATTCTATTATCTTACCACAATTAACACAATAAAGATGATCATGGTGATCGTTATCAGTTGCCAACTCATACATTTGGAAATCTCTGTCCAATTCTATCAACCGAAGAAGACCTTTTTGAGAAAAAAGTTTTACTGTTCTATAAGTAGTTGCCCTAGAAACCTTATGATTATTTTGTTTTATACCTTTAAGAATATCTTCGGCAGAAAAATGTCTTATGTCTAAAGAAGAAATAATTTTAGCGATCTTTCTTCTAGGATAAGTCTTGCGAATGCTGTATTTTTCTAATAAATTAAGGCTTTTCATAATATTTTGAGACTGAGTCTCAATCAGATATATCATAAAAGCTTACCCCTGTCAACTTCCAAAATAAAAATAATATGGAGTATGAGATTAAAGACTCTCTATTATCTTAAAAGTTTTTTTCAAAATGCTAGACAATTGATATTTTTTTATCGATAAGGGTAAGAAAAAATAAACAATACTGCCTAAGGGTCGTAAGATAAGCCCTTGTTTTAACCCTTTTTCATAAACTTCTAATCCTATTCTCTCATCTAAACCAAAGAGTTCTTTTGTTTTCTTATTTTTTACTAACTCTATTGCTCCAATCATTCCTATATATCTTACATCGCCAACTAAAGGCAAATCTCTAAAAGCTTCTAACCTCTTATGAAATAACGGCATAAGTTTATTAACCTTATTTAAAGTATCTTCTTGTTTATATATTTTTAGACTAGCTAAAGCTGCAGCAGCAGAAATAGGGTTAGCTGTATAGGTATGCCCATGATAAAAAGTTTTTTTGTTTTGATAGTCTGCATAAAATGCATTATAAACCTTGTTAGTAGTTAAAGTCGTAGCAAAGGGAAGATAGCCTGAAGTTATACCTTTTGAAAGACAAATGAAATCTGGCTTTACCTTTGCATGTTCACAAGCAAACATTTTTCCAGTCCTACCAAAACCACTAGCAACTTCATCTAAAATTAAATGAATATTATATTTCTTGGTAAGTTGAGCAACTTTTTTAAGATAAGAAGAAGGATAAATAATCATGCCACCTGAAGCCATAACCATTGGTTCTAAAATTAAAGCAGCAATTTCTCCGCTTCTTTTTTTTAATATATCTTCCAGAGCATTTGCACACTCTATCTTACAACTAGTTTTATTTTTTCCTACTGGACATCGATAACAATAAGGTGAAGGAGCTTTAAAGCTTTTAAAAAATAAAGGCGCAAAACCTTTATTAAATAAATCTACTCCACTTACACTCATAGCTCCAATAGTATCACCATGATAAGCATAATCTAAGGATAGAAACTTTGTTTTTTTATTTTCTCCAATATTCTGCCAATATTGAAATGACATTTTCAAAGCTACTTCAACTGCTGTTGAGCCATTATCAGAGAAAAAAACTTTAGTTAAATTACTAGGGGTAATCTCAACTAATTGTTCAGCTAATTTAATTGCTGGCTTATGAGTAAAACCAGCAAATAATACATGTTCAAAGGCTTTTAGTTGATCTCTGATAGCCTTATTAATCTTAGGATGATTATGACCATGGATATTACACCACCAACTAGATATAGTATCATAATAACAATTCCCTTTGTTGTCATAGAGTTTTACCCCTTTAGCTTTCTCAATTAGAATCGGAGGAAACTTCTCACAATCCTTAGCCTGAGTATAAGGATGCCAGATATATTTTAAATCTTTTTTAATCCACTTATCCATTTGATGATATTATAAATAAAGAGGTCGATATTACAAGAATTTTATTGTACAAATCACAAAACATATTCTATCAAAAAAAGGGGACGTTTCTATTTTTTTACCTTTCTTGGCCTGCCTCGATGCATCTTAATATTCCTTACTCTAAATTTCTTCTCCATCTTTCTGATAAATTCATCCGAACCTAAGAATCTTGCATTAAAATTGATTTTTCCATCATTTTCCTCTATATTTTTTCTATAATTTTTTTGTCTACTAGCTTTGGTTCTTCCCCAATCTAAATAAATCGGGTTATAAGTTACGATATCATCTCTCTCACCATAAGCATAAAGATTATAGCTAGACCACCTGTAATCTTTTGGTTTTTTTACCAATTGCGCCTTCACAGGGTTTGATTCTATATATCTGCCGCAAGTTATTAAATACCCATCTTCGCTTATGATAAGGCTTTTGAATCTACCCTGCCATAAATGGCCACAATGACTATACCTTTTGCTAAAATGCTGAAAATAAGAAAGATTCAATTGTTTCATGAACCTTGAAAGATTGCTTTTAGAATTAAGGGCAACTATTAAGTGTACATGATTAGGCACTAGGCAATAATGATATACTATAATGCTATTTTCCTGTTTATATCTTTGTAGAAAATAAAGGTACGCCTTATAATCAACATCATCCTTAAATATTTGCTGACGATTATTACCTCGAGTTAAAAGATGCATTACACCTTCGTCCGGCAAAATACGGAATATTCTTGGCATATTTACCCTCCTTTATGTAGTTTATTATAAAATCAATAATAGAACGTCCCCTTTACTTATAAGACGTTAGAGAAGGCTAAATTCTTTCAAAAATTTTTAAATATTTTAAGAAAGGTAAATAATATTAGGAATATCGGCCTTAGCGGTAAAAAATAGAAACGTCCCCTTTACTTTATAAAAAATGTTATTATACCGGGCGAAAACATGGTTTCGCCCCTACTTATCCATTTGATGATATTATAAGAATTTTATGAAATGAAAATATCATAGAATGTGTTATAATAAAATTAAATAACTATTTATCGTAAATTTCATATTTTAATTATTATATCTAAAATAAAAACTAACCCAATAGTAAAATAAAAGGAGATTGTATTATGATAAAAATACCAGAAGAAGTTAAAATTGCAATTGATGAAACAAAACCTATATGCGTAGCAACTGTAAATAACGAATTGATACCAAATATAATATATGTTGCATTTTTGAAATACATAAATGACACGACTATAGTTATAGCAGACAATAAACTCGTAAAAACAAAAAATAATATATTAGCTAATTCTAATCTTTCTTTTGTTGTGCTTAATCCTGAAACAAAAAAATCATATCAATTAAAAGGAAAAGTAGAATATGTGCAAGACGGCGAAAAATATCAAGATGTCTTTAAATGGGTACAAGAAAAAAGACCAGATCTTCATCCTAAAGGCGCATTGTATATAACTATCACTGAAATATTTTCTGGAGATAAGAAAATAGTATAAAAATTAATAACTCCTAACAACTTTATCCCATATCACCTGCCACTATTAAAAATTAAATAATATTTTTTTACCTATTCTTTTAAAGCTCTTATCTAATAAATTTTCATCTTTAACCCAAGGCAAACTTCCTAAAGACTTGACTCCACTTATTGCCTTTATTATTTTAGGATTGTCTTTTAGAATTATATTGTTTGTTTTATCTCCTAAATTATTAAAAACAACTCCAATTATTTTAATCTTTCTAGCCTTAAGGGCTTCTAAGGCCAGAAGAGTATGATTAATTGCTCCTAGCTTATTATTGACTACAACTAATGCCGAAAGATTTAACTCTTTCGCTACATCAATTAATAACTTTTTCTTATTTAAAGGAACCAATACTCCTCCAGCTCCTTCAACTATTACAAAATCAAAAGCTTTGGCCAAAGATTTAAAACTACTCTTTATTTTCTCTATACTTATTCTCTTCTTCTCTAAACTTGAGCCAAGATGAGGCGAAGATGGAAATTTAAAAGTATAAGGAGACATGTCATCGAAATAACTCTTTAACTCTTGTTTTCTTTTACCAAGTAATTTTAAATGAGAGCTAACATCTTTAGAAAATCCTATTGTGCCAGTCTCCACCCACTTCTGAGTTATAACTTTATAGCCCTGATTGTCTAAAAATTTGGCCAATAAACCAGTTACAATGGTTTTGCCTATACCAGTATCAGTTCCAGTAACAAAAATTCCTTTCATTTAACACCTCGACAAAAAAACATCTGATAAGTAGCTATTATATTCTTGAATCTCTTTTTATAAATCTTCTCTATTAATGCTATTGTCCGGGGAGTCCAAAAAATTTCCCCCTTTAGTCCACTACCTCTTGTCCCGGTACATCTTAAGCTCTCTAATAAATCTAACAACGATTTAAATTGTTGATCACAAAACCCTTCTTCTACGCTAATTTCTGTGAAAATAGCTTTTAATATCGTCTCTATTTTCTTCTTATTTAAAAAATTACTAGCGCTTATTAAAATAGGTTTATTAAGAAACTCCTCTAGACAACTATGTAACTGGAAAAAAGTCTTTGGTCCAAAAGTAGAAAATAAAATAATTCCGCCCTTATTAAGAGCTTGCTTATATCTTATTAAATCTGATTCTAAATCTTGAAACCATTGAAAACTAGCATTAGAGCTTATCAAACCAAACTTTTCCCCTAACTCAACCTTTTCAGCATCAGCAACAATAAAATCTATTTTTTTATCATCCAATTTTCTCTTAGCAACTTTAATCATCTCAGAAGATAAATCTAGAGCCATTATCTTAGCTTTGGGAAATTTATCTTTTAATAGTTTGGTGTAATTACCGGTTCCACAACCAATATCTAAAATTTTTGAGAAACTTTCTCCCTTAATTTTTTTAATCAGCATAGAAGCAGAAAAGTTCTGAACCTTTGAATGCTGATCATAATTCCCAGCATGCTTTGAAAAATTTTCTTCTATTATTATTTTATTTATCATATATACTTTTTTAAATCAGTTTCTAGAAAAAGAGCATGACCACAATTTTTAATAGTTATTAACTCAGCTCCCACTAATCCTTTACAAACTTCTCTAGCTTCATTAATTGGCGCTATTTGGTCCCGCTCTCCGTGTATAATTTTTATTTTCTTTATTGCTGATAATTCTTGAGTATTTATCTGCGACTTTACTAAGTAATCTAAAGTTTTAAGCAAATATTCTAAATCAAAATCCTGGCAGTAGGCTTTAAGTAAATTTTCCTTAAACCAGCTCATACTCTTTGGCTTAAAAAAACATTGTTGATAAAATTTATAAAGATAGGTTTTCTTGCTTCTCTTAAGCAGTTTTCCTATTTCAGCTGTTTTTTCTTGATTATATTTCTTTCTTATTCCTAGGAGAATGAGTTCTTCTGTTAACTCAGGATATTCCTGAGCAAATCTTGCAGCTAAAAACCCACCTAAAGACCAGCCCAATAAAGAGACCTTCTTTATCCCCTTATTCCTTAAGGCATTAAAAAGACTAGTTTCAAAACTAGAAAAAGAAAAATCAATAAGTAATAAATAGTTAAATTCTAAATTCAATAAATCAAAAATCCTATAATCAGTAGCCCATCCGGGAATAAGCACAATAGTCTTATCTTTCCCTCTATCTAAGTATTTAAAATTTGAACCTAACATAAATCTTTAATAAGCCTTTCTAAAATTTCTTTGGAATGATTTACAGTTAATGAAAATCTTAACCGAGATTCTCCAGTTGGTACAGTAGGCGGCCGTATTGGAAGAACCCAATAGCCTTTTTTCTGCAATTCTTCACTGATTTTAATTACTTTCTGATTATCAGAAATAATTACTGGCACTATTTGAGATGAACCTTTTACTTTAAACCCTAAATCTTTTAAGGATTGGCGAAAATAATTAGCATTATTAATAAGCTTTTCTCTGCGCTCTGGTTCTTCTGCCACTAACTCTAAACTAGCTAAATTTGTTGCAATTACTGCAGGTGGAAGAGCGGTAGAATATATAAAACTTCTGGCTGTATTTATTAAATAGTTAACTAAAATCTCTGAACAAGCAACATAACCGCCAAAACTTCCCAAGGCCTTACTAAAAGTTCCCATTATTAAATCTACCCCTTGGACTAAGCTTTCTTCCTCAATCACACCAGTTCCATTCTTACCAAATATTCCAGTAGCATGGGCTTCATCTACAATTAATTTACAATTATACTTTTCTTTCAAACCAACTAATTCTTTTAATCTTGATCTATCTCCATCCATGCTAAAAATTGTCTCACTAATTATTAAGGCTTCTTTAGCTTTATGCCTCTGTTGTTTTAATAACTGATCTAAGTGATTTGAATCATTATGCCTATAGCGAAAAAACTTTGCTCCCGATAAAACTATTCCATCTATTATGCTGGCATGATTTAGCTTATCAGAAAAAATAACATCACCACGATTACAAATAGCACTTATTATGCCGAGATTAGCCTGATAGCCAGAATTGAAAATTAGGGCTTTTTCTTTGCCTTTGAAATCGGCTGTTTTCTCTTCTAGCTGATGGTAAATATCCAAATCTCCACTTAAAAGTCTAGAAGCTGATGAGCCTACGCCTAATCTTTCTATTGCTTCTTTGGCAATTCTTTTTAATTTAGGATGAGTTGAAAAGCCTAAGTAATCATTAGAAGATAGATCAATATATTCTTTACCCTCTACTAATCTTAACCCTTCTCCGCGATAATTTGCTGGCTTTAAAACCCTTAGCAAATTATCTTCTTTTCTTTTCTTTAAAAATTCTTCTATTCGTCCCATAATTTTTTAACTTCTTCTACAAGTTTATAATCAGCTTCAAGTTCCCTTCCCTTAACGGTTAAATAACCTCCAATTAGCATTCCATTAGCTCCAGCCATAAATCCTAATCCTTGAAAATCTCCTAAAGCACTTTCTCTTCCAGCTACTATTTTTATCGCTTTATCCTTTAAAATTATTCTAAAAATAGATAAAGTTCTAATAACATCATTACAAGAAATTGGTTTTACATTTTCTAGAGAAGTTCCTTTTATCGGTACTAAAATATTTATTGGTACTGAATCTACATCTAAATCTTTTAAAACTAAAGCCATATCAATTCTATCCTGCCAAGCCTCACCGATTCCAATTATTCCCCCACTACAAACTTCCAACCCTTGTTCTTTAGCAGCTCTTATTGTATTAACTCTCTGTTGAAAATTATGAGTTGAAACTATTTGTTTATAAAATTTCGGGGAGGTTTCAATATTATGATGATAGAAAGTGAGACCAGCTTGTTTTAGTTTCTTTAACTCTTCTTTTTTTAAAGCTCCTAAAGAAGCACAGACAGTAATACCAATTTCTTTTTTAATTTGAGAAATCGCTGAAATTATTTCTTCTAACTCTAAAAGAGTAAGACGATTCCCACTAGTTACAATGCCAAAATTTTCAGCCCCAATCTCTTTAGCTTTTTTGGCAGCTTTTACAATTTCTTGTTTTTTTCTTAAAGGATAGGTCGCTATATTAGTAGCATGATATGTTGACTGAGCACAAAACTTACAATCTTGGTTACAATAACCAGATTTAGCATTTATAATACTGCATAACTCAAACTTAGAACCTAAATATTCTCTTCGGATTTTATTGGCTAAAGATAGTAATTCTAGCAAGGGCAGCTTAAGCAAAGAGTTCAAATATTCCTTTTCCATATTGGTATTTACCTCCATTGTCACCCATTGTAACACTGAAGGTTTACAATGCCAAAAGGAAAAATTGAAAATTAAAGGTTTTAAATATTAATCTTTGTAACGTCTCCGGAAGTTATTTTTTCTATTCTGCCATTAGTTTTTCGCAAAAGAAGATATCCTTTCTCATCTATTCCAATAGCTTCGCCGATTATTTGTTTATTAGAAACTTCTACTTTTACTTGTTTGCCCCAGAGAAAACAAAACTCCTTCCATTCTTTAAGTAAATTAGAAAAACCTTGGTATTGAGCTTGAAGATAACAAATTTCTATCTCCTCCAATATTCTCTTAGCAATCTCTACTCGTGATACCTTCTTGTTTAAATTTAAGAATAAAGAAGTAGCTCCTGGCGGTAAATCTTGAGAATTAACATTAATTCCTATACCTACTACTACAAAATTAACTCTATCAGCTTCAGCACTCATCTCACAAAGTATTCCGCCTAATTTTTTCTCCTTAAAATAAATATCATTAGGCCACTTTACTGAGCACTCAACCCCAGTTGCTTTTTTTATCCCCCGTAAACAACCTAAAGATATAAGAAGGGTAATTTGAGGAACCTCTTGGACAAGAAGAAAGTAAGGCTTAAGAAGTAGAGAAAGATAAATTCCTCCTTCTGGAGAAATCCATTTCCTTTGGACGCGACCTCTGCCTTTTTTTTGGGTTTGAGCAAATACTGCTATGCCCTCAGGCGCCTCCTCTAATCCTAATTGCCAAGCAATATTTTGAGTAGAATCCACTACTTCCCTGTATTGAATATTTTTTCCTATGAACCGAGTATCTAACTTATGTTGAATTTCCCAAGAATAAAATTTATCAGGACAAGAAATGAGTTTATAGCCTAAACGAGGAGTAGCCCTAATCTCATAGCCACAATCAATAAGCTTGCTAACATGCCTACTTAAAGTCTGACGGCTAAGATTTAGATTCTTAGCTAACTTCTCTCCGGAAATATAGCTACCACTATTCTTTAACTCCTCAAGAATTATATAATTTAAATCTCTGCCAGATTTTTTCATATAATATTAATTATTATATTTTAAAAGATTTTTAGAAGAGTATTAAGAAAAAGACGGCTCTTAACCATTTAGAACTTTATCGTCATGGCCTTATAGGGACATACTCCAACGCAGACACCACAAGCAATGCATTTTTCTTGGTGGAAAATAATTTTTTTATCTTTTTGATTAACTTCAAAAGCCTCCACCGGACAAACCCCCACACATAAACCACAATGAACACATTTTTCTTCATCGCGAATTACATCCTGAGATAATACCTGCATTTTGACCGCTGAGTCTTTTAAATATTTTATAGCTTTTTTATACTCATCTTCTTGGCCTTTTAATTCTAAAACCATCAAGCTTTCTTCGCTAGGACTTACTACTGCCTTTAGAATATTAAATTCTAAGTCAAAATCTTTAGTTAACTTATAAATTATTGGTTTATCCACAAGACCAGAAGGAAAATGAAGAACTATTTTCTGTGAATACATAATTACTCACCCCCCTTGATTTCCCTTACCTTAAAGGGCTTAGGCTTATAACCAGAATCTGAACCTGGAAAAGAAGCTATTGATTCTGAAAGCAGAAACTCGCCTTTAGTTATTTTCTCTTTTAACTCACCAGCAATTTCCACTGCTTTAGAATAACTAGATATCCCAGCAGTAATAACTTTTTTTCCAGAAACTTTAATGCTTCCTGATTTTAAATCTGCATAGCTTACCCTGCCTAAATTATCTGTTGACCCTTGAGGATAAGCTTTGCTGTAATCAACTATATTAGTAAAAATCTCACTATCACTTACAGCCGTATACTTTGCTATTTCCTGATTAAGCACTGGTATTGGCACACCTATACCTACTGCAAGAGAAACGCCATACCCCTGAAAACTTACACCTTTAATCCACTTTGGGCTCATTTGTTTTAAATCCCCAATTACTGAAACAGTCCCAGCAGGAGACAAAGGAACGCCTCCTTCAGTTCTCTTAACCCCAGGATTATGTTGAGTCCCATGCCAAGTAATATAACCAATCCCTCCACCTAAAAGAATTTTTGTTCCAATACCAATAGTTTTGTAAAAGGGATCATTGAGAAGTGGTGATAATTGACCAGCACTACAATAATTAGCATTACCTAAGTTAGGTATTAATGTTCCCATATAAGTATAAATTGTTTTACCCGATAAATTCACAGCAACATTATAATTCTGATATAAATTTCTTGGATTAAAAAAAATTGCTTCATTAACATCTCTTAAATTAAGAAGAGTCCTTAACTTTTTAGCAGGATAACAATCTGTTCCATAAGCTGTTGCTTTTAATTTTAAATCTTTTCCTTTGACTAAGTCCTCTATCACATGCCCCCCACCATATTTAAATTCTCCAGGAAAAACTTTATTTTTAGGATCTTCCTCAGACAAAGCCGTAGCTCCAATACAAATATCTACTGCAGCAAAACCAGTATAAGCTTCTACACCATTAAGAGTGGCTCTTCCACCTCCTAATTTTATTTTAGGTTTAGTATGGCCTACATTAAGATAGACTCCTGATGAACACATAGGGCCAAAAGTAGCTGTAGTCACCACATCTACCTTTTCTGCTGCTGCAGCTGCTCCTCTATCGTTAACAATCTGAATCATTTCTTCAGCCGTAACAACAACTGCTTCTCCCTTTTTAATTCTTTCATTTATCTGAGCTACTGTTTTCGCCATTTTCTTCCCCCTCTTATACTATCTTCTTTAAGTCCTCAGCTAGTTTTTTCCCGGATAAAAGCATTCCTCCAAATATAGGTCCCATTCGTGGCATTCCAAACACAGCATTAGCTGCCATACCACAAACATAAAGCCCAGGACAAACTTCTTTGGTGTTTTTAACAACTGTATTTTCTGCAGCTTCAGCCCACATAGACTTCTCACCTAATATTCTCCCTGTTTTTGTCTTTAATTTCAAGTCTGATTTATTCTGAACTACTTTTACAACTTCACACGGGTGACCAGTTGAATCAACAACAACTTTTGCTCTTATAGTTAAAGGATCAACATGTAAATTTGCCATCTCAACAGTGGTCCAATTAATAACCAATCCACAAACTCTTTTTCTCTTAACCATAACATCTTCAACAAAAACTGCATTGATTACAGTTGCTCCGCTATTAACAGCCTGATATGCTAGTGCACTTACACACTCCACAGAATCAGCCAAATAATAGCCCTTTTTATATTTCTTAGTACGTATAGAAAATTTATCTAAAAGACTTTTTGCTTCCTTTTGAACTACTATTTCATTAAAAAGCATTCCTCCACCCCACATACCACCGCCAATAGAAAGTTTTTTTTCAAAAATAACAACTTTTTTACCAGCTTTAGCTAAATAATGAGCACAAATAAGACCAGCTGGTCCTGCACCAGCAATAGCAACATCAACATCTAAACACTTTATTAATTTATCTTTATAAGATTCGATAATAGCTTTTGAAATGATTACTTCATCCAACATAATTACTCCTTTTTACAATCTACACAGAAAGATATCTTTCTCCTGTATCTGGCATTATTACTACTATTAATTTACCCTTGTTCTCTTCTCTTTTTGCAACCTCTAAAGCTGCTGATACTGCTGCACCACTTGAAATTCCAGCTAAAATACCTTCTTTTTTAGCCAAAGAATCAACCCTAGCAATAGCATCCTTATATTCTACACAAATTATCTCATCAAGCAAATCTTTCCTTAAAATTTCTGGAACAAAACCAGCACCAATGCCCTGAATCCCATGAGGACCAGGTTTACCTCCAGAAAGAACTGCAGATTCTTTAGGCTCAACAGCAATAATTTTGATTCCGGGTTTTTTACTTTTTAAGGCTAAAGCTATTCCAGTAATAGTACCTCCAGTGCCTATCCCAGCTACTATAATATCTACCTTGCCTTCAGTATCTTCCCATATTTCTTGGGCTGTTGTCTCTTGATGTATCCTAGGATTTGCTGGATTCTTAAACTGCTGAGGAATAAAAGAATTTTTATTAGCTTTTGCAAGCTCCTCTGCTTTTTCTATTGCTCCCCGCATTCCTTTATCACTAGGAGTTAAAACTAATTCAGCTCCTAACAATGACAGTAGTTTCCTTCTCTCGATTGACATATTCTCTGGCATAGTAAGAATTAATCTATAACCTCTCTGAGCACAAACAAGAGCCAAACCAATACCGGTATTGCCACTAGTTGGTTCAATAATTATACTATCTTCTTTGATAAGCCCTCTTTTCTTGGCATCTTCAATCATAGCTAATCCAATTCTATCTTTTACGCTTCCGCAAGGATTAAAAAACTCAAGTTTACCTACTAAATCAGCTTTTAAATCTTTTTCTGCCTTAGCTATCCTTACTAAAGGAGTATTCCCTATAGTTTGAATAATATTATCCAATATTCTCATAGTTTACCTCTCATTCTAAAAACAACTTTTTTCACAAACACTTCCTTTTTTGCTTTTCTTTAAAAATTATATTAACCACTCTTTCAATTGTTTCTCATCCATGCCTTTTACCAAAATTATCTTCTGATCCTTTTTATTAACATCCCCGCATAAAACTTCTACTTCTGAATCAAGACAAGTATACCTCGCTATTATTTTAGCCGATATCTCTTTTAATTCTTTGTTAGCAAATCCTCTGCCTACACCTGTTGGACCAGGTAACTTATTTGGTTCAAACAATAAATCTTCACTTTTAGCTAAAGAAATAAGTTTTTCATTTTCATCTTTATCTCTACCAACAATTAATTTAAAATCTGGGGTTATCCGAAAATGTCTACCTAATTTTAATAATTCTATATTTTCAATTGATAATTCCTCATATTTCAATAAATCTTTAAGACGTCTACAAAAATGAAATTCAGTCAAAAGACATCCTCCCCCAGGCCAAGAATATTCTTCTATCCCCCATTTTTCAGCTAATCTTATTTGCCGAGTACGTCCTCTACCTTTAATATCAAATAATAATTCTTTTTTTAACCATCCATTTTTCTGAGGAACGGTCAAAGGCAAAATCAAAGCTGATAAAGGCCTGACCAACAAACCATTTAAACCGCTTGCCTCTTCAATCCTTTGTAATGCTTGTTTGTGTTGAGACATTGGCCTCTGACCTAAAACTTCACCAGTAGCAATAAAAGAAGCTCCAATTTTATTCATAAGATTTCTTGCTTGTTTTAACATTAGTATTTTACAATCGATACAAGGATTAAAATTCTTTCCATATCCATATTTAGGGTTCTTTACCATCTCTAAATAATCTTCTGCAAACGCAACAATTTTATAATCACAGCTTAATTGTTTAGCAATCCTTTTAGCAAAAACAATATGACTATTTATTAAATCGTGTTTTAAAAAAGGTATTAAAAAATTTATTGCCAAAACATCAATCCCTTGATTCTGTATCGCTCTTACGGCTAACAAACTATCTAACCCACCAGAAATTAATACTATGGCTTTCATTTTTATTTCTACCTATACTTATATGTTGTACATTATAACTTCTTGATTCTTGCAATTATGTTTTTTAATTAAATCTTCTAAAGTTACTGACTCAAGAGTCTGAGCAATTTTCTCACCTAATGAATCCCAGATATCTCTGGTAGCACAAATAGATACTCTTGAACAAGTCGCAGGGCTTGCAATACAATTAAGAAGCTCTACCTTTCCTTCCAATAATTCTACTATCTCCCTAAGATTAATCTGCAAAGGTGGCTTTGCCAAAACATAACCGCCATTCATCCCACGAAAGGAAGTAACTAACCCTTTTGCTTTTAAGGGAATAATAATTTGACTTAAATACTTTTCTGAGATCTCTTCGTTTTTAGCAATATCTTTAAGAAAAACTGGCTGATTTCCATAGTTTAAAGCTAACTTTAACATTAACCTTACCCCATAACGTGATCTAGTTGAAATCCTCATAATTCCTCCTAATTACTACTAACTCTATCATATTAATAGTAATTATATAGTAAAATCATTTTTTGTCAACAAAAATATACCTTTATACATCTTTTTAAGAATAAACAAAGGTTAATTACCTTATGCGCTTTTTCTTTTAAAAATACAAAATTAAATTAAAAACTTTTCTTAGAAAGGTTAAAATAGCCATGCTTTAAGTCAGGAAATTGATTTTTTATTCTTTCTACAAGATATAAAACCCCTTGAGGTTTTAACCCCTTATGCGAAATATGATCCATATAATAATTGGGATCAATATTTAAATTGCGCCACTGAATCATGTCAATGTCATTATTTTTTATAAAGTTAACTAAAGATTTTATTTGTTTAGATGAATCCGAAAATCCCGGAAAAATAAATAAATTTATTGAAACAAATTTATTATATTTCTTAGCCATTGCTATTGATTTCATAATATCAGAAAACTTATAACCTTTAGGACGAAAATAAGAATTATAAAATTTTTCATCTGGGCTATTCATGCTAACCCTAAAAGAATCAATGCCAGCTTTGCATAGTGTTTCTATTTTTTTAGGTATACTGGCATTTGTATTCATATTTATTGTACCTCTATTTGTATTTTCTCTTACCTTTATTATGCTATTACTAATTAAATCGCTCTCAAGCAAGGGTTCCCCTTCACAGCCTTGGCCAAAACTAACTATTGCCTCTCTGGCTACTTTTAAATGGTTGATCATAACTTCAGCTATCTCATCTATTTTAGGTTTAAAATTTATTCTCTGCTGTGACGAAATGCAATCTGACTCTTGGTAACTCAAACACCCCAAACATCGAGCATTACAGGCTCTTGCTGTAGGTAAAGGCGCCTCCCATCTTTGAAGAAAAAGATTCTTTGCTGCTAAACAATTATAGTTAAGAGCACAATTAGCTAAATGTTTATATAGCCTATTGCTCGGATATTTCTTAAGAAAAAGTTTTACCTGTTTATCAATTATCTTGGTATCATAAAATCTAGGACTTTGGCGAACTCTTTTATCTATTCTCTTGGCTGCTATATAAAAATTACCCCTATAATAACCACAAGCTGTATAAGCCCAAAGAGGAAAAATCTCTTTTGTTTTAGCTATGCAGGCTGGATTGTGAAGACGTAGGAATGCTGGAATAGGGAATGCTGATACTGCAAAAACCTCTTGGCCTTCAAATTTATCCAGAACTTGGAATTTTTCTTCTTTAGGATCAAAACCTATTGCCTGTCTTTGTGGAAGATAAAAAAGAGTGCTTCCAGAAGGCATCTTGATTAGCTCATCTTGCTTAGGTATAGTAACTTTATCCAAAGATGCAACACTCATCCGCAAATAAGGATGATGATAAATCTTTCCCTTTTTATCAGAAAAGGCTAAATAAGGTAAATTCATTAGAGTATTCCTTTAGCTTATAAATAATATAAAAAAACCCAGACAGAAAAAAACTAGAGCCATTAAAATTTTTATTCGCCCTAAATTCTTCTTTAAAAAATGATTAAATTTTGTTGAATTAACTCCAGCTAAAGAAAGTAAAAAGATAATTAACAAAGGAAGTACAAACATAAAGTTATAGAGAAATAAATAAGTAGCTGCCTTTAATTTCAAGTCTGTATTCTTTAAAATAAAAACAATGGTTGGTAAATAAACCTGTCCTGTGCATACAGCCTCTAACAAAGAAACCAAAAAACCAACGATAAAAGAACTAAGACATAAGCTCCATATCCCGCCCTTTTTCTCGCGCATTCTTGAACCAATAACAAAATTTATCTTTTTCTTTAAGAATTTTGGTAATTGTAGAATTGCCTCTTCTGAACGACCAGTTTTTTTAAATTTATAGTAATCCCATATAGCAGCTATAGCCATTACAAAACAAAAGATAGCAACAAAATAGTAAAAAGCTTTTACAATCAGATAAACCTGTTCAAGTGAGTAAAAAAAGTTAAAAAACCCTAAGCCTATTAAAAGATAAGTAATAAATACTGCTAAACAATAGAATGCCCCAACATAAACCATTTCAACTTTTTTGTAACCGTATACTCCTAAAAACGATATAAAAAATACAATTACCGCAAAAGCACAAGGATTTATCCCATCTATTAAACCATTGCCAATCACAGTCAATGCAGAAAATTTCTTAAAAAAATCTACCACATCAGTCTTTAAAAAAGAAATTGGACTCTTTTTTACCTCTACGGCTATCTTTATAGCTGGCTCTAAACCATTCTTGATGTTCTTTGCTCCAACCAAGAAAGCATCACCAACTAGAATGCTAGGGATTAGTGCCTCCTCTAAACCAAATTGACCACTTAAGGCTATAATTAAGCTTAAGGCTTGATTGTCTTCAGAAGTATTGAGCTCCTTCCATTCTAAACTTTCTTTATATTGCTCTTCTATCTGAGGTAGGAATTCTTCTCTCAACTCATGGCAAACCTTGCAATGATTAGAATAAAAAAGCGTAGCAGTTATCTTCGCTTTAGCAAAAGAAGATATCGGAAGTATTAAAAGAATTAAAAGAAAAAGTGTAATTTTTTTCATTCTATTCAAGATTATAGCAGAATGTCTTTAAAAATCAACTTAGGCCTCTTAAAACCATACTTATTAATAGTTTAAAAAATGCTTGGAAAAAACCTAAATTTTGTTGTAGAATATATTTCAATAAGTATACAAAAATATAGATAAATTGAGGTAAAAATGATCTACAAATTCATTGATAATAAAGGTACTTTTACTGTTGATAATCCCCAACAATATAACCTTTATTTCCCCCTAACTAATAGCGACGGCACTCTCCTAAGCTCAATAAGCCCTAATTTAGGTGGAGATATAAAAAGTGACAACAATCATTTTATTACTCCACCAGCAACTATAATTGATTCTAAAGACAATATTCTTTGCCGTCGTGACTTCTTCCTGCGGATAAATAATAAAACAATCAGGCTATCAGACCCCCATAAAGATAAATTAGAAGCCGGATTGCTATATCATAAACTAATAAAAAAAACAAGTTTATTAGATATAGAAATTCTAAATTTCATCCCATCTTCAATAGCAGTTGAAATAATGTCAATTAAAATAACTAATAAGAGCTCAAAAAGTATTACCATAACTCCAACCTCACTAATACCTTTTTATGGTCGCGGTGAAAATACTTTAAGAGATCATCGCCATGTAAGCAGCCTTCTTAATCGTATTCATTTAAATAGATATGGGCTATCTCTTAAACCAACTCTTTCCTTTAATGAAGAAGGCCATAAAATAAATAACACTACTTATTTTTGTTTAGGCTTTCAAGATAACATGATTGCTCCTCTTGGACAATTCCCTACAATTGAATACTTCTCAGGAAACGGAAATCTATCTAATCCCCAAAGTATTAACCAAGAGATAAAACCAATTACAAAAGAAAAAAATGAATTCCAAGGAAAAGAAACCTTAGCTTCATTTAGATTCAAAGACAAAAAACTAAAAAAAGGCGAAACTGTAAACTATTTTCTTATTACTGGAATGACTTCTGACTCTAATAAAAATTCTAAACAAAAAATAACTAAAATATTTAGCAAAATAAACTCTCCCGCTAAAATTAAAAAAGTTTTTGAAGAAACACAAAAATACTGGCTTAATTATCTTGCAGAAATAGAATTTGATTTTAAAAATAAAAACTTTAACAATTGGCTTCTATGGGTAAAATTACAACCAACATTACGAAAATTATTCGGTTGTTCATTTTTGCCTCATTTTGATTATGGTAAAGGTGGTCGAGGTTGGCGCGATCTTTGGCAAGATGCTTTAACCTTGTTAATTACCGAGCCTACTAA
>JAVCBZ010000055.1 GCA_030765735.1 Candidatus Susulua stagnicola
CAATGATTACTAAGAAATGTGAAGTTATACCTTTTGAGTGTGTAGTTAGAGGATACCTTTCTGGTTCGGGGTGGAAAGAATATAAAGCTAAACAAAGTGTTTGTGGTATAGAATTACCAGTTGGGTTAAAAGAGTCAAGTAAGTTATCTGAACCTATTTTTACTCCAGCCACTAAAGCTGAAGAGGGGCATGATGAGAATGTAAGTTTTGATTATATGAAGAATTCAATAGGCGAAAAATTAGCTAATGAAATAAGAGATATTAGTATTGTTATTTATAATAAAGCTGCTGATTATGCTGCGAGGAAAGGTGTAATTATCGCTGATACTAAATTTGAATTTGGTATGTATAATGATAAGTTTATTTTAATTGACGAAGTCCTAACCCCTGATTCATCTCGTTTTTGGCCTAAAGATGATTACGAGCCAGGAAGATCACAGGCAAGCTTTGATAAACAATTTGTTCGTGATTATTTAGATGCTTCTGGTTGGGATAAGGTACCTCCGGTTCCTGTTTTACCTGATGCAGTAGTGGCAAAGACTCAAGAAAAATATAAACAAGTTTTAAAGATACTTACTGGTGAAGATTTTTTATAAAGAAATTTGGTTTTAACTTTAAAATTGGTTAGTTGAATAATTGATTATTCCAAAGTGTGTTGACAATTATTAAATATATAGTATTTTAGAGAGTAAATGTGTAAAGGTGAGAAAGGGTATATGCGTAATGCTCATCCACCCATTAACTCATTAACATGGTAAAATAATAAATAAAGTTATGAATATAGTAGTTTGTATAAAACAAGTTCCTGACACTACAGATGTAAAGATTAACCCTGAGACCAATACTTTGATAAGGGAAGGGGTTGAGTCTATAATTAATCCTTTTGATATGTATGCTATTGAAGAGGCCGTAAAATTAAAAGAACGTTTTGGCGGTCATACAACAGTTGTTACTATGGGGCCACCTCAAGCCGATAATGCTTTAAGAGAGGCTCTTTCTTTAGGTATAGATTCAGCAATCCATATTTCTGACCGAGCTTTTGCTGGTTCAGATACTTGGGCTACAAGTTTAATTTTAGCTAAAGCAATTGAGAAAATTAGTAACTTTGATTTGGTAATTTGTGGCAAACAAGCCTCAGACGGGGATACTGCTCAAGTTGGGCCAGGCATAGCTACTCATCTTGATCTGCCACAAGCAACTTATGTACGCAGAGTAGATTCTGTGCATCTTGATGCTAGTCCTAAGGTTATGGTGGTAGAACGATTGCTTGAAGAAGGTTATGAATTAATAGAGCTTCAATTACCAGCATTGATTACAGTAGTAAAAGAAATAAACGAACCAAGATTACCTTCTTTAAGAGGTAAAATGAGTGCAAAGAGAGCTGAAATCACTTCTTGGGGCAATAAAGATTTAGGTTTGTCTGAAGACCAAATTGGTCTTAATGGTTCGCCAACACAAGTTGTTAAGATATTTACACCTGTAGCTAAACAAGGTGGGAAGACTTTTCAAGGAGAACCTCAAGAAGTAGTTAATCAATTATTTAATGAAATTAAAGACATTCTTTAGAAAATTTCGGGATCAAGATTTTATTAACTATATACTAAATACTAACGACTAAAAATGAGCGGGATAAAAGTAAATTTAGATAAGTGTGTTGGTTGTGGTCTTTGTCTTAAAGCTTGTCCTATGGCAGCGATAGAGCTAAAAGACATGAAGGCAGTAATTGATTTAGATAAATGTAATCTTTGTGGAGCTTGCATAGAGAGTTGTACTTTTTCTGCAATAAAAATTGAACGTAAAGCTGTAGTTAAAGATGATATATCAAGCTATAAAGGGGTTTGGGTATTTGCTGAGCAAAGAGATGGCATTGTTGCTTCAGTAGCATTTGAGTTATTAGCAAAAGCAAAAGAATTGGCTAAAGATCTTAATACTTATGTTGGAGCGATATTACTTGGTAGTAATATAACAGATAAAGCTCAAGAATTAATTTATCGTGGTGCTGATAAAGTATTTGTTGTTGATTCACCAGCGTTAGAACATTATATTGCTGAGAATTACACTAAAGTTATATCAGGGTTAATTGGAAAATATAAGCCTGAAATTATTTTGGCTGGAGCCACTACTACTGGAAGAAGTTTAGTTTCAAGAATAGCTGTAAATATTTATGCTGGGTTAACTGCTGATTGTACTGGCTTAGACATTGATAAAGAAAAAAAGATTTTAATTCAAACTCGTCCAGCTTTTGGTGGCAATATTATGGCTCAAATTATATCTCCAAATCATAGACCTCAAATGGCAACAGTTCGTCATAAAGTAATGCCTGAGGCTATTGCTGATAGTTCAAGAAAAGGTGAGATAATCAAAGATAATTTTGATCAGAACTTACAAGATAAGAGAATAAAATTCCTAGATTTTATAAAAGAAGCTATTTCTACTGTTAATTTGTCTGAAGCTGATATTATTGTTTCAGGTGGACGAGGATTAGGTGAAGGCAAGAACTTTTCTTTAATCGAAGAATTAGCAGAAGTCTTAGGTGCTGCAGTGGGTTCTTCCAGAGCTAGTGTAGATGCTGGTTGGATTCCTTATTCTCATCAAGTTGGGCAGACTGGAAGAACTGTCTGTCCTAAGATATATATTGCTTGTGGCATATCTGGTCAAATTCAACACTTAGTTGGTATGCAATCAGCCAAAACTATTATTGCTATTAATAAGGATCCTGATGCTCCGATATTTAAGGTTGCTGATTATAGCATTGTTGGTGATATTTTTAAAGTTATCCCTCTTCTGATTAAAAAATTAAAACAGTAGGGGCGAAACTATGTTTTCGCCCACATTAATATAATTTCATATCATTATGTATTTAAAAGAATTAGAAATTTTTGGTTTTAAATCCTTCCCTGATAAGACTTCTCTTAAATTTGAATCAGGAATAACTTCAGTAGTTGGACCTAATGGCTGTGGCAAAAGCAATGTCTTTGATGCTATCAAGTGGGCCCTAGGAGAACAAAGTCCTAAATCTTTGCGAGGAGCTAAGATGGAAGATGTAATTTTTAATGGCACTGAACATCAGGCTCCTTTAAATTATGCTGAAGTTGGTTTAACTTTCTGCAATGAAGATAAGTATTTACCTATTGATTATAAAGAAGTGTTAGTTGCTCGTCGTCTTTATCGTTCCGGTGAAAGTCAATATTTTATAAACAAGAACGTAGTTAGATTAAAAGATGTCCAAGAACTTTTCATGGGGACAGGTATTGGAGAGTCTACTTACTCTTTTATTGAACAGGGTAAAATTGAAATTTTCTTAAGCTATAAGCCTGAAGATAAGAGATTAATATTTGACGAGGCTAGTGGAATAGTAAAGTATAAAGAGAGAAAAAGGGAAACTTTGCGCCGCTTAGATGAAGCTGAAGAAAATATACTTCGTTTAGAAGATATACTCTTTGAAGTGAGAAGACAAATACGTTATCTTGAGAGACAGGTGTCTAAAGCAAAGAAGTACAAAGAAGTTCAAGAGGAATTAGTTAGAATTGAAAATAAAATTGCTACGGTTCAATTTTTAGAATTAGAAGTAAAAATTAATAAAATCAACCAAGAATTAAATCTTTTTGAAGAGAAAGAAAGAGGAAAAGAAGGGCAACTAGAAGAGGTAAGCAACAGGTGGGAAGAGTTAAATCATCAGTTAAGATTATTGAGAGGTAAACTTGAAGAAGCTGCAACTGATATTGTTTCTTTAAATGCTAAGATAGAAAGTTTTACTAGCCACATTAGTGTTGATAAACAAAGAATAAACGAATTAGAACAACGGAATATTACTCTTGGATTGACTCGTACTAATCTTAATCAAAGATTACAAGTGCAAGAGAAGAGAAGTCAAGAAGAAGCAGCTCGGATGGAAACTATTAAAATAAATTTAAAAGGCTTAGTCGAAGCAGTTGAAAAAGTATCTCATGAAAAAGAAAATATTAAAATTGAAGTAGATAATACTAGAAGAGAAGTTAATGAAGAAAAAACAAAAATTTTAAATTTAGAGAGTCAGAGAGTTCAGTTTCAAAATACTTTTATAGAGACTCAAACTAAGTTATCTTCTTTAGTTAATAGAAAGAAAAGATTGATTTTAGATAAAGCTAAACTAGACACTTTGCTAACAGAGAATAAGTATAATTTAGAGCTAGTTAGTGAAGAATCTAAAAAAATCAGTGATCAGCTAAAAAGTTTACAAGATTCAAAAAGCGGTTTAGCTCAAAAAGAAAAAGAATTAACTGACTTCATGGAAGATTTAAGATCAAAGTTAGTTGATAAAGAAAAAGAACTTTTAGAGTTAAAGGCAACTTATGATTTTTTAAAAGATTTAAGAATAAAATATGAAACTTTTTCAGTTCGCAAGAAAGTTACTGTTATCTTTGATGAAGAACCAAAAGATATCAATAAATTGGTAGCTTCCTTGCAAGATGTAGTTTTTAAAAAAGATGATAAAGGATTTTCAGCTCAATTAGAGGTTAAAGTTGTTTCTTTTGAAGAGAAGCAGTTGGAAGATAAAATTGCTTTTACTGAAAGGGAGATAGAAGAGATAAAACAAGAACAAGAAAGAGTCAGCCAACAGAGAAGTGAACTTAATAAAGAATTAACAAGTGAAAATACTCAGATTGAGGAAGTCCGAATAAAATTACAGCAAAGCTTACAAGAAAAGGATAGTTTATTTCGGGAAGTTGAACGTTTAGAGGAAGAGTCAGAACTCTTGTCTCAAGAAGAAAAGACCACTCTTGATGATGTCGGAGATTGCCAGAGGAAGCAAAATGAGACAGAAAATGAGTTAATGGCTTATAAAAGTGATTTAGATAAAGCTAATCAAAAATTGTTTCTGTCAAACGAAATTATAAATAATGGTTTAGAGAGAATAAAAAATATAGATCTTGAATCAACTCGTAATCTTGCTGAAGAACAATCGTTGCATAGGGAGAGTGAATCTTTAGAATCAAAAGTTACTCTTTTTCAAGATGAAATAAATAATATTAAAAATGATTTAAAACAAGTTGATAAAGAAGAAGAAGAAAATAAACTTAAAGTTATTTCTTTTAATAACAAAATAGAGAGTTCAGAAGTAAAGATAGAGGAAGATAAGCTTAAAATAGAGGAAAGGATAAAAGGCAAACAAGTTTTAGAAGAAGAGGGATTGGTTTTAAATAATAATATTCATAAGGTTAAAGAAGACATACAAGGTCTTGAAAAAGAATCTCAGGGCTTGCGTGATTCTGCTTATAATAAGAAATTAGAGATTCAAAGTTTAGAGTATGAGAAAGAAAAGATAAGAGATTATTTACAGCAGGTGTATCAAGTTGATTTTGATATTACTAGTCAGGGTGAAGTTGTAGAGGGTATTGATATTCTTGCAATAAGTAAGGAAAAGCTACAAAAAAGAGTTAAATCTTTAGGTGAAGTCAATATGGTAGCTATTGAGGAATTTGAAGAACTAAAAAAGAGAGAAGAATTCCTAGATAGTCAAAAACAGGATTTGGTTACATCTAAAGAGAGTTTAAAAAAAGCAATTTTAAAAATTAATCGTACTTCGAAAGAACTTTTCTTAGATACTTTTACTAAAATAGAACAAGAATTTAAGAAAAATTTTAAGTTTTTATTTAATGGTGGCAGAGCTAATCTTATTCTTATTGATAAAGATAATATTTTAGAGTCAGGAGTAGAGATTGAAGTCCAACCTCCAGGTAAAAAATTACAGAACGTTTCTCTTCTCTCAGGAGGAGAAAAAGCTTTAACAGCCATATCATTAGTTTTTGCTATTTTTACCGTAAGACCATCACCTTTGTGTGTTCTTGATGAAATAGATGCTCCTTTAGATGAGGCTAATGTTGATAGATTTAATCATCTCTTAAAACAGTTTGCTTCTTTTTCTCAGTTTATTTTAATTACTCATAATAAGAAAACTATGAGTAATGCTGATGTCTTGTATGGTATTACTATGCAGGAGAGAGGTATTTCTAAAGTTGTATCAGTAAAATTTGCTGCCCAAGAAGCCGTTTCTTAAATTATTTTTAAATAAACAATGGCACAATATAGCAAACCCATATAATAATATCGTAGGGGAGGCCTTGCGTCGGCCCGAATCAATACGATAATATAAAATTGGATGAATATATCATTATGCCCAAGTAAATCCACGGCATTTTAATCATTAATAATATTAATTATAATAAATGGACAAATTTACGGGAGGACGCAAGGCCCTCCCCTACAATGTCTGATATTATTTGTTCATTATAAAATTATCAACTTTTGCTATTATCTGGTAGAATAACCGATATGATTGGTGATATTTTTAATATTTCTCAATATGATTTCAAAATTCCCAAGGAGTTAATAGCTCAAGAACCAGCTGATCCTAGGGATAGCTGTCGACTTCTTATCTTAGATCGAAAGGATTCCTCTTTAAATACAAGGACTTTTAGAGATATAATCGATTATTTAAAAGAAGGAGATGTCCTTGTTTTAAATAATACCAAGGTAATTAAAGCTAAATTACAAGCCAAGAGAAGTAGCGGGGCTAAGATAGACATATTATTACTTGAAGAAAAAGAAATTGGGATTTGGGAAGCTTTGGTTAAACCTGGCAAGCGGGCTAGAGTCGGTGAGACTATTAGTTTTAGCGGAGTAAATTATAAAGCTAAAATTATTGATAAGACTGCTAGTGGTTCAAGGATATTAGATTTTAATCCTTTAGATGTAGATGATTTTATTGCCAAGACAGGGGCAGTGCCTCTTCCTCATTATATAAAGAAAGAAGTCAAGGATCCAGATGATTATCAAACTATTTATGCAAAGCATAAAGGTGCAGTGGCTGCACCTACAGCTGGACTACATTTTACCCCTGGATTAATAAAAAGAATAGAAGAAAAAGGGGTGAAGATACTATATATAACACTTCATTGTAGTTTAGCTACTTTTCGTCCGGTAAAGTGTGAGGATATTCGCGAACACCTAATAGAATCAGAAAGAGTAGAGATAACTCCTTTAGTTGCTAAGAGCATAAATCAGGCTAAGAAGAACCGGCAGAGGATAATTGCTGTGGGAACAACGGCAATCAGGTCATTAGAGTCAGCAGTTTCCCAAGATAAAGGATCTTGGGTTAAGGCTTTTTCTGGTCCGACTAGTCTTTATATCACTCCGGGTTATAAATTTAAAGTGGTTGATGTTGTGATCACTAATTTTCATACTTCTTCGTCTACTAACCTTATTTTGGTTTCTGCTTTTGCTAAACCTTCCTTAATAAGACAAAGTTATAATTATGCCAAAGATAGAGAATTTCGTTTTTACAGTTTTGGTGATGCTATGTTGATTGTATAAGTATTTTATAATGCTTTTGTTATCAAAGACTTATATAAAATAAAAAAAATAGCTGTTTCCTTGACGACAAGCCTTATTTCTACTATAATGAAAATTCGTACAAATTCTCAGCCTGCAATTTATAAATAATGTCTTTCATTGAAACCTGGTGGATTTATTTCTTAGTGGGTAATCAGCAAGTAGGGAGGAGGAAATATGCAGAGTGATCTAATGAAAAAAAGAACCTTTCTTATCTGTGGTCATGCTCAATCTGGAAAAACTTCTCTTGCTGAAGCTATACTTTTTAAATCGGGAGGTAGTTCTCGATTAGGTAAAGTAGACAATGAAACTTCTGTTAGTGATTATGAAGATGATGAAAAAAGAAGGAAAAGTTCGATTAATTTATCAGTTCTAGGAGCTAATTATAAAGGGAATTCTTTACAATTTATTGATACTCCTGGATATCTTGATTTTATTGGTGAATTGATTACCAGCTCTCAAGCTGTAGATTTTGCTGTTATTGTGGTTGATGCTGTAGAAGGAGTTGGAGTAGGTACAGAAAAAGCGTGGAATATTTTAAAAGAAAAAAATGTGCCTTGTTTATTTTTTATTAATAAATTAGATAAAGATAACACTGATTATAAAAAAACTTTAGATGGCATAAAGAAAAATTTAACCAAGAATGCTGTAAGTATGGTAATTATTGATCGGGATAAGGTAGCTAATGTTTTAAAAGATAAAAATGCTTTGGGATATAGCAAAATTGTTGAGATGGCTGCTGAGAGC
>JAVCBZ010000012.1 GCA_030765735.1 Candidatus Susulua stagnicola
GTTTTAATTGTTCTTTGATCTCTTCCTCTACGCCAATTAAAACAATATCCTCAGATAATTCTTTTTTAGCTAATATTGCCCCTTTGATAATCTCACTCGGTGCAAAATCTCCACCAGATATATCTATGCCAATTTTATAGCTCATCTACCTTTCTTTTTCTTCTTTTCTTTCTTTTCAACCTTAATAACTTCTTTATCAGCATAGTAACCACAAAAAGGACAGACCATATGAGCTGGTTTAGGTCGTCGACATTGCTTGCACTCTACTAATAAAGGAGCAGATATCTTTTGATGATTTCTTCTTTTGCCTCTTCGAGCAGAAGAATGTTTTCTTTTAGGATGCGCCATCTACTTACCTCCTTTAGGGTGATGTAACTTAAATCTTGTTTTCTATATTTTATATTTTACTTGCAACTACAGTTTTTATAATTTAAGTCTACTCCGCAAACAGGACATTGACCTTTACAATCTTGCTTACACAAAACCTTCATTGGAAAATTAAGTAATATCTCTTGTCGAATATCTTCATCAATTTCAAGCCATTCTCCGGCTTCACTATCTTTATAACTCTTAGTAAAACTCTGTTCTACAACATGACGAGTTTCTTTCAAGCAGCGTGAACAAACAATATCTCTATGGGTAGTTATCCAAGCTTGAACTATTATTTCATCTCTAACTCTAGAAAATTTACACTTCAGATAAATAGAATCTACGAAGGTAACATCAGAAGAATTTAACTCCCAAGCCGAAGCTAGAATCTCTTCTTCTATTTCAATTTCTTTATCTCTTATTCTTTCTACTTTTATCTTCATTTAATTTTTTTCCCAAAGCCTTCACCACTACTGAAGGCAAAAATTTCTTCAAATTAGCTCCTAGACAAGCAGCTTCTTTTATAAGACGTGAAGAAATAAAAGAATACTCAGGATGTGGCATAAGAAAAATTGTTTCTATTTCTGGAGCAAGATTACGATTAGTCAAGGCCATCTGAAATTCATATTCAAAATCAGAAATCATTCTCAAGCCTCTTACAATAACCTTAACTTTCTTCTTGTTGGCAAAATCTACTACCAATCCGCCAAAACCTTCTACCTTAACGCCTTTTATATTGGCTGTTGATTCTTTAACTAATTTAATCCTCTGATCAAAAGAAAATAGCGCATCTTTGGTCGACACCTCTACTACTGAAACCAAAACCTGGCCAAAAATAGAGACAGCTCTTTGGACAATATCAATATGTCCATTAGTAATTGGGTCAAATGTCCCAGGATAAATAGCGCTATTCATGTCTTCGATATATCAAGAAAAGAGTCTGACCATATTTTCTTTCTACAATAAGAGAAAATCCTTTACTGGCCTGCACAAAATCGTCCTTAGTAGAACAAAAAACCACTACATAACCAGAAGGGCTTACTATATCATACTCCTCTAATAGTTGCAAGGATTTTGTCAATAGGCCACTATGATAAGGCGGATCTATAAAAATAATATCAAAGCTTTCCCGATAAATAAAAAAATCCTTAATTGCTGACAATGAATCCTTTAAAATTACTTTTTCTTTAGAATCAAGACCTAAAAAAGCAAGATTTTTCCTTATAGCAGATACACAACGTCGACTTGAATCTAAGAATATAGCATCTTTTGCCCCTTGAGATAAGGCTTCGATGCCCAAAGAACCTGAACCGCCAAAAAGATCCAAAACTCTCTTGGCTTCAACTTCGCCTCTTAAAATATCAAAACAAGACTTTTTTACCTTTAAGGATACTGGCCGAACGTCTAAAGGAACCACTATATTTTTCCCTTTGAATTTACCACCAAAAATTTTCATTACTCACTCCCTCCTAAAAATTACTTATTTTTCAAAAAATTTAAACTACGACTAACCTTGAGTTTTAATCAGAATTAATATTAACTAAAATCGAACTATCAATATGCTCTTTAAGACAACGATGACGTGGCTGACTAAGACAAGAATCTTTATTCACAACCTTGTAAGCAAAAAGACGAGCCTCTTTTAGCACTTCTAAATCCTCTATAGGATTGGCTAATTTTAAATCTGGTAAACCATGTTGTAAATTACCAAAAAAATCTCCTGGTCCTCTTAATTTAAGATCCTCTTCAGCAATTTTAAATCCTGAAACTTCCTTTGAAATTATATTAAGACGACTCAAAGCCTGTTTAGAAAGATTATCTCCACTAATAAGAATAAAATGAGGTTGATATTGAGAACGCTGTATCCTACCACGGAGCTGATGTAATTGAGCTAATCCAAACCTCTCAGGATTCTCAACCACCATAGTAGTAGCATTTTCTATATTTAAACCTACTTCAATTACAGTTGTAGAAACTAAAATATCTACTTTTTTATCCTTAAAAGCTTTTATTGTCTTCAGCTTCTGATTATTCTTCATTTGACCATGGAACATCTTCACTTTAAATTCAGAGAACTCTTCAACTATTTTCTTATACATTGTCTTTAAAGGTTTTAGATCTTGATTAAAACTCTCTTCAATAACTGGATAAATGATATAAACTTGACGGCCTCCCTCTAATATTTTCCGCAAAAAATTATAAATTTCTCTTCTGTCTCCTTCCTTTACCCAACGAGTTATAGGCGTCACTCTACCTTTAGGCATTTGGCTTATTATTGAAGAATCAAGATCTCCATACAAAGAAAGAGCTAAACTCCTAGGAATCGGAGTAGCACTCATAACTAAGCAATGAGGAGCAATTTGGCCCTTTTTAGGGAGAAGCGCTCTTTGGGCAACTCCAAACCTATGCTGCTCATCAATTATAACTAAGCTTAATTTTTTAAATTTTACTGCTTCTTGAATAAGAGAATGAGTACCAACAATTACTTTTATTGTTCCTTTCTTTAGCCCCTGATAAATATTCTCTGTTTCACTTTTAGTAAGAGATGAAGAAAGCACTTTAATTACATCTTTTGGGTTTCCCTTATTTAAGAATTTTAAGCCTTTTAGGCTCTTCTCCAAGGTTTCTTTATGCTGATGAGCTAAAACTTCAGTAGGGACCATAAGGGCAGCTTGAAATCCAGAATCAGCACAAACACCAATAGCAAATGTTGCTATAGCAGTTTTACCACAACCAACATCTCCTTGGAGAATTCGATGCATTGGATGGGCTTTTTCTAAATCACCTAAAATTTGAGTTAAAGACTTCTCTTGCGATAGAGTTAGTTTAAACCCTAAGTTCTCTCTTATTTTTTCTATAGTAGTTTTTGAAATATTAAATTTCACTCCTTGTTGAATTGCCCTTTTGGCCTTACGAAGGTAAACTAAAACTTGAGATAAAAACAACTCTTCAAAAATAAAACGTTCCCGGGCCGCCTCAGCATCTTCCCAAGAACTAGGAAAGTGTATTTCTTCTAGACTCTTAGCAATATTAGGAATATTCCTCTTCCTTCTTATGTAATAAGGCAAGGGATCAGAATATTTAAACAAATGATTTTCTAAAGCAGAAGAAACTGTCTTTCTAATAAATTTTTGAGTAAATTCAGATGGCAGCCTATAGATACCGATTATTTTTCCAATTCCCAAAGCTTCATCGCCCTGTTCAATCGCATATTCAGGGGCAATAATTTGACGCCCCCTGGAGCCAATCTTTAATTTTCCATAAACAACCAAACTAACTCCAGCTTTAATTGTTTCAGATAAATAAGCTTGGTTAAACCAGGTACAGCGGATACTGCCAGTTTCATCTTCTAAGATTGCTTCAAAGACGCTCTTTATCTTTTTAAGTTTAGAGCGTAAAAAGAAAGGAAACTTCTTTAAATTAACAGCCCGGACATTACCTTTGATTGCTGAAAATTCGCCGACCTCAAGCTCTTTTATCTTTTTAAAGTTTCTTCTATCTTGATAACGAAAAGGAAAGTAATAAAGAAGGTCTTTAACGCTTCTAATACCTAAATCATTAAAGGTGCCTTCCCGGCGCGGCCCAACCCCTTTAAGATAGCGCAAAGAAGTCTTGTTCATTTATTTCGTTTTAAATTTAATATAATCTTCAATTATCTTTCTATGATCAAAGGCTATTTTCTCTGGCAGGCAATCTAATTTAAAAACTCCTGCCCCTTTAGCATCAGAATCTGCCTTTAAATTTCCCTTGCCTTCACCAATAAATACAACTGAGGCAGTATGAAAACGCGGATCCCTATCTCCCTTAGAATAAATCTTAAACTGCTTAAAATTTATAAAATCAAGACTAGTCTCCTCTTTAATCTCTCTGGCTACTGCCTCTTCAACACTCTCACCATAATCAACAAAACCTCCCGGTAAAGCCCAGCCTAAAGGAGGATTGCTGCGTTGGATAAGTACAATGCCTTGTTCATATTCAATTATTCCATCTACAGTAAGAAAAGGCCCAGCGCTTATTTTTTTATTTATATACTCAAGATATTCAATTACATTTTTATTAAAAATTTCAAAAGATTTATCAGAGTTTAAAACAAAAATTATTTTCTTTAAACTTGGTTGTTTTACCTCCCACTGATACCTAAATACTTCTTGAGCCATTACCTTTGAAACAGCTTCAAGACTAAGCCTGCCTACTCCGCAGCCTAGGGCGCAAAAAGCAACTGAACTAACTTTATTTTCTTGGCAACAAATTAAAGAAGAATAAGTAGCTTTACGTACAATCTCTTCATTAGTCTTAAAATCCATCTTCATAGTTACCACATGAACAACATATTTTGCTTTTAAATTTCCAGCTGAAGTGATAATTGCCTCACCAACATTAACTGGTCCCTTACTCCTAGCTTCTTTTTCAATTACTCTACCACCAACTCTCTTAATTGCCCCAGCTACACCACCACCCATGAAAAATTGATTA
>JAVCBZ010000037.1 GCA_030765735.1 Candidatus Susulua stagnicola
CAAATACGTGTATAAAGGAAGAAGGATAAAGGATAAAGGAAGAAGTGAAGAGTAATGAAGGGAAAAGAGATTTAGAAGAAAGAACTTTCAATTTTGCGGTAGAAACGGTTAAATTTTTGAAAGATATCAAATATTCAAAAGAATTTGAAACTATAAAATATCAATTATCAAAATCAGCCACTTCAATTGGTGCAAATTATGAAGAAGCTCAGGGAGCATATAGTAAAGATGATTTTAAATATAAAATAAGTATTTGTTTTCGTGAGTCAAAAGAGAGCAATTATTGGTTGCGAATTATAAAAGCAGCTGACATTTCAAAGGGGCAAAAGTTGGATTATTTAACTAAAGAAGCAGAAGAATTAAAGAAGATTTTCTCAAGCATAATGAAGAAGATCCATAAGCGAGATGATGTATAGTATTTTACTTTATCCTTTAACCTTTAACCTTTATCCTTAATATGAAGATAGGAATACTTGGAGGAGCATTTAATCCACCGCATGTAGGGCATCTTACTATAGCTCAAGATATTTTAGATTCTCTTGAGTTAGATAAGGTTTTTTTTGTTCCTACTAATACTTCTCTGCATAAAAATAATAATGGTGTTAATGGACAGATAAGATTAGAGATGGTAAAATTGGCAATTTCAGGTAACGAGGCTTTTGAAGTTCTAGATTTAGAGATAGAAAGAGGAGGTACTTCTTTTACTATTGATACTGTTAGAGAATTAAAGAAAAAGTATTTTCAAGATGAGTTGTATCTTATTATTGGTTCAGATTTAGCAAACGAATTTTCTTCTTGGAAGGATTATGAGGATATAATAAAAGAAGTAAAAATAGTAGTTGCTAATCGTAAGGAATATCCTCTAAACAAAAGAACTCCTTATTTAGCAGTAGACATTAGACAGATAGAATTATCTTCATCTCAAATACGAAGATTAGTAAAAAAACAGTCTTCGATAAAAGGTTTGGTTAAAGAAGCAGTAGAGAGCTATATACAGAAATATAATCTTTATAAAAGTTGAAGGAGAAATAATGATTAAATTTGGCACTGATGGATGGCGAGCAATTATAGCTGAAGAGTTTACTTTTGAAAATTTAAGGATCGTTTCTCAAGCAATTGCTGATTACCTAGAAGAAACAGTAGGGAAAAATAAACGTAGGAAAGTTGTTATTGGGTATGATCGTAGATTTTTGTCAAAAGAATTTGCAGAGACAGTAGGGTGTGTTTTGACAGCTAACAATATAAAAGTTAATTTATCAAATAGAGATGTCCCTACTCCAGTAGTAAGTTTTCATTGTCGAAAAAGTAAATATGATTTAGGTGTGATGATTACAGCATCTCACAATCCGGCGAAATTCAATGGTTTAAAAATTAAGACTTCTGAGGGTGGTTCTGCTGATAAAAATCTTACTGACAGAGTAGAGAGCTTGTTTGGTAAACGTAAACCTAAATCCATTGACATAGATTTAGCTAAGAAGAAGAACTTGTTAGTTGTAGAAGATTTAACTATTGTTTATATGGATTTTTTACGAAAATTTATAGATCTAAAAAATATAAAAAAATTAAAATTAAAAGTTTTAGTAGACGTAATGTATGGTTCAGGAGGTAATTTTGTTGAAAAAATATTAGGTCGTAGCAATATTGAAATAGATTATTTACATAATGAGTTTAATCCTTCTTTTAAGGGGGTTCGTCCTGAGCCAATAGCTAGTAGTTTAGTTGAGCTTATGGCTAAAATGAAAAAAGGAAAATATGATATAGGTATATCTTTAGATGGTGATGCTGATAGAATTGCTATGGTTGATAATAAGGGTAATTATATAAATGCCCAAGTTATATTACCTCTTCTAGCTATTCATATGGTTAAGAACAGGAAGGTTGATGGAGGAATTGCTAAAACTGTTGTTGGTAGCAATGTAATTGATAAGGTAGCACTTTCTTTAGGGGTGGCTTGTTATGAAACTCCAGTAGGGTTTAAATATATATCTGATTTATTTAAAAACAATCTTATTTGTATTGGTGGAGAAGAAGCTGGAGGAATTGGGTTTAAAAATTATATACCTGAGAGAGATGGCTCAGCAGCCTTTCTTCTTCTATTGGAGATGATTGTCGCCGAGGGTAAAAAGTTTAGCACTCTTTTAAATGATTTTTATAAGAAATATGGCCGTTATTATTATAGTCGGTCAGCTATTTCAGTAAAAAGCATTAAAAAAGGTTTATCAGAGTTAAAGTTGCCAACTTCTCTTAATGGTAAAAAGGTAGAAAGAATAAATACCCTTGATGGAATAAAATTGATAGCTGATGATTGTTGGCTTATGTTTAGAAAATCAGGCACAGAGCCAATTGTTAGAGTTTATGCTGAAAGCAAGAGCAAAAAAGAATCTGAAGAGCTTGTTGCTTTAGGTGAAAAAAAAGTTTATGTTTTATAGAGCATCTACTGCCTTAGTTTATTGTTATTTGATAGCACTTTTTGATTTGAAGATAGAAGGAAAAGAGTCTGTTCCTAAGAAAGGTCCTTTTATTTTAGCGGCAAATCACCTAAGTAATTTAGATCCACCTCTTTTGGCTACTGTTTCTCCTCGAAAGGTAGGGTTTCTTGCTAAGGAGGAGTTATTTAAAACTAAGATAGCTGCTTTTTATTTTAAAGGAGCAGGAGTAATGCCTTTGAAGAGAGGGCAAAATGATATTAGGGCTATACGCTTAGCTCTTAAAGTACTTAAGAATAGGCCTTTAACTATTTTTCCTCAAGGCACACGTGGAACTAGCATGGAGGCAGCTAATAGTGGTGTAGGTTTTCTTTGTAGTAAAGCTAAAGTTCCTGTAGTTGCAGCAAAAATTTATGGAACTGATCAAAAGTCTTCTAAAGATGTAAATTTATTCAACAAAGGCAAGATAAGGGTTATCTTTGCTAGAGTTGAAAATATAGAAGAAGGTGATAGTTATCAAGATATCACCCAAAAAGTCATGGGTAAAATAAAAAGTCTTTGAGGCTCTTACCGTTGACAAATATAGCGATTTGAAAAATAATTGTGAATTTTTTAAGGAGGATTAGTTAAAAATGGAAGATCTATCTACAGAACTAGCTAAAGCATATTATGATTCTATTAAGGAACTAAACGAGGGAGAGATTATAACCGGCAAGGTTATTGTTGTAAATCCTACTGAAGTTATAGTCGATGTTGGTTATAAGTCTGAAGGGGTAATCCTTCGCGATGAGTTTAAAGGAGTCGATATAGAAAATTTAAAAGAAATTGATGTCTATGTCGAGAATGTTGAAGATGAGGATGGTAAAATTATTCTTTCTTTTAAGAGAGCTAGAGAAGCAAAAGGATGGTTAACTCTTCTTGAAAGTTTTAAAGAAGGGGACCTGGTAGAAGGCATAACTTTACGTAAGGTAAAGGGTGGATATATAGTAAGTGTTTTTGGGGTTGAAGGATTCTTGCCTCAAAGCTTGTCATCATTTAGAAATTTTGAAAATGATGACATGATGAGCAAGACCTTTAAATTCCAAATTATAAAGATGAATAAATTAAAGGGGAGCTTTATTGTTTCTCGTAAAGATGCTGTTAGAGCAGAAAGAGAAGTTGCTCGTAAAAAGATTTGGGAAGAGATTAAAGAAGGAGAAACAATAAAAGGAAGGGTAAAAAGTATCACTAATTTTGGTGCTTTTATTGATTTAGGGGGAGTAGATGGACTTCTTCATATAGCTGACATGAGTTGGAAGAAGATTACTCATCCTTCTGAAATTGTTGCCGTAGGAGATGAAATCCAAATAATGATTTTAAAATTTGATAAAGAAAAAGGTAAGATTTTCCTTGGCTTAAAGCAGACTACTCCTGATCCTTGGAAAGAAATAGGTGATAAATTTCCAGTAGATTCTTTGATAAAGGGTAAAATCACTAATATTCAAAATTATGGAATATTCGTAGAGCTAGAAAAGGGAATTGAAGGATTAGTCCACATAAGTGAAGTTTCTTGGACAAAGAGATTCATTAATCTCCATGATGTTTTTGCTATTGGTGATACTGTAGAAGTAAAAATAATCAGTGTTGATTCTGGTGAAAGAAAAATTTCTTTGAGTATAAAACAATTGGAAAAGGATCCATGGGAAGATGTAGAGAAATTAATTACTATTGACAGTGTAATCGCTGGTAAAGTTAGTGGTTTTGGAGATGGTTGTACTTATGTAGAACTAGAGAATGGCTTAGAAGGTGTCATTTTCAATGAAGATATTTCTTGGACTAAAAGACTAACTCGATCTCAAGAAGTTTTAAAGAGAGGACATGGCTATGAATGGAAAATTTTAGGTTTAGATCGAAGCAATAAAAAAGTCATTTTGGGTGTGAAACAATTGGTAAAAGATCCATGGCCTCAAATTATTGAAAAATTTCCAATAGGAAGAATTGTAGAAGGCGAGGTAATTAAAATTACTAATTTTGGAGTGTTTGTAAGTATAGATAAAGATTTAGAAGGGTTAGTTTTCTCAGGAGAGATAGAAAAAAAAGCCATGGATCAGTACAAGCCTGGTGAAAAAATGCAAGTTAAGATAATAAAAATTGACCAGGGATCGGCAAAAGTAGGCCTTTCAGCAAAAATAGATGAACCCCGTTAGACATTTTGTTTTAACGGGTAACCAAAGGGGGTATGTCTAACGGGGTGAAGAACAAAATAGACCAACATCTTGAACTAATAAAAGAGAACTCAGTTGACTTAATTTCTGAGTCAGAATTGATTCTTAAGTTGGAGAATTCTTTTAAGAAGAATAAACCTCTTAGATTGAAGATTGGTTTTGATCCTACGGCACGAGATATTCATCTAGGGCATACTGTGCTTCTTAGGAAATTACGTAAATTACAGGATTTAGGACATCAGGTTCATCTTATTATAGGGGACTTTACTGCTAAGATAGGAGATCCTTCTCAAAGAAGCCTCTTGCGGCCAGTTTTAACCGATAGGG
>JAVCBZ010000084.1 GCA_030765735.1 Candidatus Susulua stagnicola
CCTAAGCGCATTAGCATATTCGGTCAACTGTACTAAATCTTACATCGAAAAAGAAGCATATATCAATTTGCATGATAAAATCAAAGAAAAATCTTTACAAAGCAAAAACTCACGCCGCGCTATAACAAAAAAACAAATCCGCAAACAACTTGGGAAATGAGCTTATCAAGAAAAAGGGAATGGAGAAAGGAAATAAGTGGTTTTTTGGTGCTATATAATTAAATCATATAGCAAATAATTCTAAAAAATTAGCACCTCATTCAAACCATTGCTGCATAGATATTTACAGATGTTGCTAAAATAAATAAATTTAAGATATATTTGCAAAGTGTATGATTAAATGATATACTTTAGTTGAAGCAAGAAAAGAGTTTAATGAGATACTTACTAAATAAATCATTCTCAAAAAAGTTGAAAAAGGAACTAAAGAATGAAAAGGTTAGTAAAAAAGAATATGTTCAGAAATTATTTGAGAATTTTTATAAATACAAAAAGGCTAATTTAGGTGCTAAGCTTTATAAAGTTCGTGTTGCTAAGAAAGGAAAAGGGAAAAGTGGAGGATACAGAAATATTGTTTTTTGGGAACATAAGAAATTAGTTATTGCAGTATATATTTTTGCCAAAGGAGATAAAGACAACCTCAGCAATGAAGAATTTAGCTATTTGAAACTTTTAGCGCAACAATATGAGAAATTTACAGAGGTTTTATTAAGCAAGGCAGTAAAAGAAAAAATTTTGGAGGAGATTGATTATGAAGAATAAAAGAGATAAAAATGAAGTTCGTGATATAGTTAAAGGTGAGCTTCTTGAATTGTCAAAAGTCATGGATGTTTCAGAGTCCATGCGGAAATTTGATGAATTAAAGTACCCTCTACCTAAACAATATAAGGCTGTAGATATAAAAATGATTCGGAGTAAAATCCATGTCAGTCAAGCCGTTCTTGCCCATATTCTAAATATTCAAACGACAACTTTACAGAAATGGGAAATGGGAATTAATAAGCCTAGTGGTACAGCTGCTCGCCTATTACAGCTAATTGATAAAAAGGGAAAAGAAGTAATCCAGTTAGTTAGATGATAAATTCTGTTGTAAATTCCTTTCGGGAAGATCCTTTGTAAGTAGTTTAAATGACAACCCTCAACCAATCCTATAGAAGATGGCTTTTTAGCCCAAATCAAGCCACCTTATTTTTATTGAAAAAATGTTTTGCTAGATTAGATTTTTTGAGTAAGATGTATCCTGATGAAAATTAGATGTTGTGTTTCTTAATTTTGTAGTTTAAAAGAAAAGATTTAACCAAAGGGAATATCAAGGTAAAGATGATAACAAGAGAGACAGAAATCGACAGAGAACAACTGTATGAAGCCTTGCAGCAATACTGGGGGTATGATTCTTTTCTTCCTTTACAGGAAGAAACAATAAATTCAATATTAAGTAATCAGGATAGCTTAACGATTTTGCCTACCGGTGGAGGTAAATCATTATGCTTTCAATTACCGGCTTTATTAAAAGAGGGTATGGCGGTAGTTATATCTCCTTTGATCTCTTTGATGAAAGATCAAGTAGATAGCCTTAGAGATATTGGAATATCTTCTTGTTGTCTAAACTCAAGCATGCCCTATGAAGAACAGCGATTAGCGATTGAACAGATTTACAATGGAGAGATAAAGCTTTTATATATTTCTCCTGAGCGTCTCCAAAATGAAACAACTCTGGGGTTGTTAAGAACAATTAAACTTTCTTTTTTTGTAATAGATGAAGCTCACTGTATTAGTCATTGGGGCCATGATTTTAGAAGTGACTATCGAAACCTTTCGGTTATTAAAAAGGAATTCGAATCTGTAAGCGTTCATACCTTTACTGCTACTGCGACTATAGAGGTACAGCGTGATATTGTTGTTCAATTAGGATTTACTGATTATCAAACTCATGTTGGTCAAATTGATCGGCCTAATTTAACTTATCGGGCATTACCGCGTAAACAAATATTAAAACAAATAACAGATGTTCTTGAAAAACATACTTATGAGGCAGGTATTATTTATTGTTTACGCCGTAAAGACGTAGAGAAAATCTCAAAAGATTTAAAACGACTTGGTATTGATAATGTTGGTTATCATGCCGGAATGTCAGATAAAAAACGCCATAGAGCTCAAGAAAGATTTTCACTTGAAAAAGTAAATATAGTTGTAGCTACTATAGCCTTTGGTATGGGAATCGATCGCTCTAATATCAGATTTATTATTCACGCTGGTATGCCAAAAAGCATTGAACACTATCAACAGGAAACTGGCCGTGCCGGAAGGGATAGGCTTTCTGCTTTTTGCTATATGTTTTATAGCGGGGCAGATTACCAGTTATGGAATTTCTTTGCCGCAAAATCTCCTAATAGGAAAGTCTTGATGACTAAGTTAAACTCTATTTATAATTTTTGTACTCAACCCCAATGCCGTCATAAAGTTTTGGCTAATTATTTTGGCCAAGATTATTCAGATTCCCAATGTGGAGCTTGTGATTATTGTTTGAATGAGCTGGACATGGTCAAAGATGCCATTAGCGTTGGACAGAAGGTCTTATATTGCGTTGATGCTGTAAGGCAAGGGGATTATGGCTTTGGAGCCGGCTATGTGACTAATATTTTAAAAGGTAAGCTTACTGAAAGAATAGAAAGTATGGACCACGATAGCCTTTCAACTTTTGCAATAATGGCCGATGAATCAGAATCATTTATTAGGCACATAATTGAACAACTCGTTGGACAAGGTTTTTTAGATAAAGATGAGAATTTTTCGACTCTTTCTGTGACCGGTACAGGTAACATGCTTTTACAAGGAAAAGCATCCTTGGTACTGGCTAAGCCCTTAATCGCCTCTAAGAAAAAAGAAAGCAAACGAAAAGCCGCCAAAAGAAAAGTTAGCGAATGGGCCGATGTGGATGAGGACTTATTCCAATTGCTACGAGAAAAACGAGCCGAAATTTCACAAAGTAAAGGTGTCCCAGCCTATATAATCTTTAGCGATAAAACCTTAATAGATATGGCCACAAAAAAACCACTGACACACGAAGCCTTTTCAGAACTCTACGGAGTAGGCGAGAAAAAACTAAAAACCTACGCCGACATATTCATAGAAGTTATAAAATAAGGGGACGCTTCTATTTTAAAATAGTTGAGATCAAATCTCAACTATTTATCTATTTTAACCTTGACATAGTCTGATAGAAGAGTAGTATTTGCTTTTAACCGCAAAGAATAGTTGTTGGGAAAAGGGAGTTGACCCCTTTCTTTGACCCCTTTCTTTTAAAAAAAGTAGGTTTTTGATGAAGAAAGATTATAGTCACTTAAAGCTAGAGGTTGAAGCGGGTATTTTTAAGCAGTGGCAGGAAGTAGATGTTGTGGTTTATGATTTTACCGATATCGGTGTTAAAGTCGCTATTAATAATGAATATAGCGGTCTTGCTTACGAGAATGAAATATTTATTAAGCTTCACTCTGGTCAGAAATTGAAAGCTTACATAAAATGCATAAGAGAAGATGGTAAGATTGATGTCTTTTTTCAGCCTCAAGAGGGGAAACATGTTTCTCAGGCTGCAGATAAAATCCTCCAAGCTTTAAAGGAATCTGGCGGGAAGTCATTTTATAGTGACAAAAGCTCTTCTGAGGATATTAAAGAGAAGTTTGAAATTAGTAAAAAAGTTTTTAAAAAAGCAATTGGAGTGTTATATAAACAGCATAAAATAAAAATTGCTGATGGCTATATTGAAATAAAATAAGGGGTCAACTCCCTTTTATCTAGTATTTTTTTTGTTGAAAAATTAATATATTGAAGTATACTTCTGTAGTAGCCGTAAAGATGTTGTAAAGTAGACACACCACCTAGGTGTGAGAAGGAGGTAGTGATAATGAAAAAAGGTTTATTAATTGCTTTAGGTATTATTTTGTTACTTGGATTCATGCTCAGTGGCCGCTATAACAGCTTAGTGACTTTACGAGAAGCAGTGAATGAGAAGTGGGCCCAAGTAGAGAATGTTTATCAGCGCCGGATGGATTTAATCCCCAATTTAATCGCAACGGTCAAAGGTTATGCCGAACATGAAAAAGGAACATTCACAGAAGTTGTCGAAGCCCGAAACAAAGCTTTACAGACAAAGATAGATGTAGGCTCCTTAAACGATGAAACAAAGTTTAAAGCATTCACCCAAGCCCAGGATAAACTCTCTTCGGTATTATCTCGTTTGATGGTAGTAGTCGAGAGATATCCCGATCTGAAAGCTAATCAGAACTTTCTGGCTTTGCAAAGCCAACTTGAAGGTACAGAAAATAGAATTGCCGTAGAACGTAAACGCTATAACGAGGCAGTAAGAAGTTATAACACTATAATCAAGAGATTTCCTACAAATATGATCGCTTCAGGATTTGGTTTTGATAAGGTTAATTATTTCAAGTCGGATCCCAAAGCTGCAACAGTTCCCAAAGTAGAATTTTAAACAGTTTTAGCCGAATATCATGAAAAATATAGTAAAAATCACTATTCTCGGACTATTCATATTGTTTGCGGTCACAACCTACGCTGCCTTTAATGTACCAGATCGCCCGCAAAGCTATGTAAATGACTATGCCGGAATTCTAAACCCTTCTCAAAAGGGAAGCTTAAACAGTTTTTTGAAAAATTATGATATTCAAACCACTAACCAGATCTTTATCGGTATTTTCGATTCTCTTCAGGGAGGAAGCCTTGAAGACATATCTATTGATATAGCTGAAAAATGGAAACCGGGAGTAAAAAGCAAAGACAACGGCATCCTGCTGCTAGTATTTTTAGGCGACCGGAAAACAAGGATCGAGGTCGGCTACGGACTTGAACCTTTGCTGACTGATGCTTTGGCAAGCGCGGTTATCACCAACGAGATATCGCCCTTTTTTCGAAAAAGCGATTATTATGGTGGTATATCCGGTGCCGTATTAAAAATAACAAAAATTTTATCCAAGGACTTTTCACCGGAAGAATTACAGCAGTATACTCATCGGGCACCAAAGCAAAAGCGTAATCCAATAGTCTCTTTAATAATGTTAATCGCCTTTATTGTTCTTGCAATACGTCATCCATTTCTTGCACTCCTTTTATTTTCCGGAGGATTTTCTTCCGGCGGACGATATAGCGGCGGAGGTGGATTTTCCGGCGGCGGAGGCGGCTCTTTTGGCGGAGGCGGAGCATCAGGTGGCTGGTAGAGGTTTAAAAATAATACCAAAGAGGTGAATATGGAGAGAGAATTACATCCTAAAAAATTTTTTACTAAAGAAGAAGATTCCCAAATCATCCGGGCTATCCAAAAAGCCGAAAAAGCTACTTCCGGAGAATTAAGAATTCATCTCATTAAACAGATAAAAAAAGACCCGATGCGGGAAGCAGTAAGAATATTTAAACTTTTAGGAATGCACAAAACAAAGCAGCGCAACGGATGTCTTATTCTCATCGGTTTAAAGAACAAAAAAGTTGTAGTTATCGGCGATAAAGGAATCAATGA
>JAVCBZ010000104.1 GCA_030765735.1 Candidatus Susulua stagnicola
TAATGTTTAAATATTCCTTCAGTAACAAATCCCAGAGGAATTCCTTTGGTTACTTTAGTTTTAGCTTTAACTAAGGGAGTAAATTCCCATTTCTTTTTTTGGTTCAAAGGTTCAAGGTGCACACCTCTAGGTAAAAAAAAGTCAAATTTTTTAGCTAATTGAGGAAGAGGGTTCTGCAAACCATCATAGACTTGGCCTAGGAGACCTGGCCCTAATTTTACTGAAAGCATTCCAGAAGAAAATTCTACTTTATCCTCAACTTTTATGCCTTTAGTGTCTTCAAAAACTTGCATATAAGCAATATCTCCGCTTATTCTAATAACTTCTGCCATTAAGCGTTCTTCTCCAGTCAGAACATAGCCTACTTCATTTTGGATAATATCTCCATCAAAGGAAACAGTTATCATATTGCCTTGTACTGACGTAATTTGCCCTTTACTTTTATTCATTTAACTACCTCACATAATTTATCAAAAACAACTATCCCTTTATCTCTATCAAAAGTAAATAATCTTTCTAACACCTGTATCTTTAAAAAATAAACAATTAAAACATCTAAATCAAAAAAATGGCCTTCTTCTAATGATTCAATGAATTTCCACCGCATACGTAAAAGGGCTTTTTCTATTTCTAAAGGTGTCCCTTCATTTAGATTTACCTTTAAATCTGAAAGAAAAGTTCCTCCTCGATTACTGTTCTCTCGAAAAGATTTAATCGCATTTCTTAAATTCCTTTCGAAATTCTTATATTTAACCAAAACCTTATTATCGCTATCCTTTAAATAAAAATTATTTAAACTAACATCAGAAATTATTGCAAAATCCTTATCCGACAACCATTTTATAGCTTGATCTAGGAAATATTGTCTATTAACATAACGTTCTTGCCCAAAAATTAAATAAGGAAGCTGTGTCACAAAATAATAATACTTATCCATCATCTGTATCTAGAATTGCTGTAAGAGAGGGGTTTAAGAATTCTCCTAAAGCCTCTACAATGCTCTGATCAGTAAAATCATAATGGAGATCTTCTCCTTTTATGCCAATACGAAATCCTTTTTCTATTGTTTTGCTCACTCTTATTTCTATTGTTTTCTTAGTTTTTTCTTTTAAAGACACCAATAATGCTTTTTCTATTTTTTCCTTATCACTTTTATTTAATAATATTTCCCAAGTTATATTATTTGTTGGAGACCACTTATCAATTATTTTAGAAATTAATTCTCCTATAAAATCAGGGGTTAAAGCTTCTCCTATTCTATCCTTCAAAATTTTATTTAACAGCGAAATTAATTCTTCCTTCACAACTAATACCAAATCTCGCGATGCTTGTCTAAGAGAATTTTTAGAATTAAATTTCAACTTAGCAGCTTCAGCTTTTGCTTTTTCTTCAATATTACAAGCTTTATTCTCAGCCTCTTTAATGATATTACTAGCCTCGATATTAGCTTTCCCAACAATCTCTTTCGAAACCTTTTTAGCTTCTTCTATTCCATCTTGTTTAATTTTATCAATTAAACTTTCTAATTTTACATCCATTAACACAGTGCGCCTCCTTTATCTTAAATCTTCTACAAAGTCTCCAATTCTTAATTCAAAATTCTTTTTTACCGTCAGCAAGCATAACTGACTCATTTTTTAACCAACTTCCATCTCTAATCCCGCCCTGTTATAAAACATAATAGACTTTTTCTCTTTCCATTGACAAGCTTATCACGCCCCACATATTTATGTCAACACAATCTTTAAAGCACCCTATTGTTAGCTATATTTTCTACTATAAAATACAGTAAAAATCTTCCATTGTTAAACTAAGGAATTATTTTATCTACTTCTGGATTGGTTAGGTAAGTTAAAAATTTTACCCTCTTAAAATCTCTTCAGCAGCCTTTAAATAATCGATCTTTTCAATAATTGGTCTACCTACAACTATATAATCAGCTCCATTAGCAAAAGCCAAGGAAGCTGTAGCAATTCTCTTCTGGTCTCCTTTCTGATCTAGGAGATTACGGATGCCTGGGGTAATTACTTTTAAATTAGGAAAATCTTTTTTTATATCTTTAACATCATGAGCTGAAGAGATTACTCCTTCTATCCCTGCACAATCAGCTTGTTTAACTAACTGATTAATTTCACCTTGAGTAGCTTTTGAACTTGTAAGCACGCTTACCCCTAAAATTAATGGCCCTGTTTTGCCTAACTTATTAGCTGTATCTTTAACTGCTATTTTTACTGCTTCAAGAGCTTCTCTCCCTGCCTGTAAATGCACAGTGAAAGCCCAACATCCTAATTCAGTAATAATTGAAGATGCTCTGGCCATGGTATTAGGGATATCGTATAATTTCAAATCTAGGAAAACATCAATTCCTCGGTCAACCAATTCTTTAACAAAATCTGGCCCAAATTTAGTAAAAGTAATTGACCCGATTTTAAATTTCACTCCTTTAGGAGCAAGGGTTTCTACTACTTTCTCTATTTCGCTTCTTTTGTCTGAATCTAAAGCAACAATTAACTTTTCCCAGTTATTGTTCAATTAGACCTCCTCTCAACTTATTTATATCGTTAACTTTTGCTTTTTCCATATACTTTTTTAGCCCTAACAAAACATCTTCTCCGCTGTTAGGATTAACTAAATTTATAGTTCCTAGGCTAACTGCAGTAGCTCCAGCTAAAATATATTCAATAGCATCGTTTGCATTTTCTATTCCACCTCCACCAATAATTGGAATTTTAACTTCTTTGGCTACTTTCCAAACTCTATAAAGACTCATTGGCTTAATTGCCTTGCCAGAATAGCCTCCGTAAACATTCCCTAAATAAGGTTTTCTAGTTTCAGTATTTATTCGAAGAGAAAAAAAAGTATTGACTAAGGATATACCATCAGCTCCACCTTGCTTTACTGCTTTTGCAATTTTTACAATATCACTTACTTCTGGGGTAATTTTTATAAATAAAGGTTTATTAGTTATTTTTCTTAAAGACTTAGTTAAATTATAAGTTGCCTTAGCATCTTGAGATATTAATTTCTTTAATTTTAGATTAGGGCAAGACAGATTGATTTCAAAACCGTCTATTCCTCTTTCACAATTTAGGGCTTCTACAACTTTTATGTATTCCTTATTTGAAAAACCACCAACACTAACAATACACTTAGTGTTTAATTTTTGAATCTCTGGCAATTTTTCCTTTATAAAAACTTTTAATCCTGGGTTTTCTAACCCCACTGAATTCATCACACCACATTCGCTTTCATAAATTCTTGGTGGACGATTCCCAGCTCGAGGTTTTAAAGTTATAGTTTTAGTCGTAATAGCCCCAATAGCTTTGAAATTAGCTAAGTCTTTTAGCTCATCTCCATAACCAAAAGTACCAGAAGCAGAAATTACTGGATTATCTAATTTTAGTTTTCCTAATTTAACTAATAACTTCATATATTATTTAATTCTACGCTAAAATACACACTATTACAAGCTTTTGCGCTCCTATTGTCAAATTGTCTATTACAGATACTATGTCTTTTCTGATATTATATGCAAAATACATAGACAACCAAAGTTTTTGACATATCAATAATATTATGGAACAATTTAAAGAAGTTGACCATAAACGTGGTATCAATAGACAATATGTATATTAATTGTTATGTTCAAAAAATAAATGATAAAGACATTCAAACCCCGTAAAATAATAAGATTAAAAGAACGAGATTATTCAAGACAAGGATATTATCATGTAACCATTTGCATATATAATCATCTGGAAATTTTCGGAAAAATAGAAAACAATAAAA
>JAVCBZ010000053.1 GCA_030765735.1 Candidatus Susulua stagnicola
ATTTTCTGCTTATGTTTCATTGTATCAATATTATACAATACATAACTGATACTGTCAAGCAAAAAAATAAATCGAAGGGAAAAATCCTTCGATCGTCTTGCTACACCCCCATTGACTCACCGATTACTTATTTTACTAGATAAATATACTCTATTTGAGAAAAAGCACCACCATAGGTAGTAGGGTAAAGATTACCAAATTTATTTCTTATTGCATAAATAGAATAAGGAACTACAGTATAAATAAAAGGAAGCTCTTGAGATACTATTTCCTGCCAACGTGAGAATAAAACCTTTCTCTTTTCTTCATCAATTATCCTTGCAACTTGATTAAAAATATCTTCAATTTCACTCTCATATTCAAATAAAGGTTTTTTACTAAGATTCCACATATGTAAGTTACCTTGATAAGACCAAACATTTTTACCAAAATAAGGTTCAATCCCACCAGTAAGTCCAATTAAAATCATCTCCCAATCAAGGGTAGCTGTAAGTTTACTAACTAAATTATTAAAATCTAAAGGTAGGAAATGTACTTTCAAGCCAATATTCTCAAAATCCTTTTTAATTAAGGTAGCAATTTGAACTCTTTGAGTATTTTCAGCCGAAGTAAAAAATGTAATTTCTAAGGGTCTACCTTGATCGTCCTCTAAAATTCCATCTCGATTCTTATCACTAAAACCTATGCCAAGAAGAATGTCCTTAGCTTTATCAGAATCATAAAAATATTTTTCAACCTTATCGTTATAATAATATATATTTGCCGGGCTGACTGAAGAATGTTGAGGAATACCTAATCCATTCATTAAAATATCAATAATTTTTTCCCGATTTATTGCATAAGACATTGCTCTACGAAAATCTTTATTCTTAAACCACTCCAACTTATAAGGTTCAACAAAAGGCTTATTAGTATGCGGATTTAAACCAGGATTTTGATTAAAAACTAAAAAATTAGAACCCAAAGATGGTCCAGCATTATAAATTGTAAAATCGCCTTTCTCTTGATCCGGTCCTAAAATCCCTAAATCTTGAGGCCTTATTGAATAATGATCAATCTCACCTTCTAAAAACTTTAACATTGATCTATCAGGGTTAGAAAGAATAACAAATAATATCTTGTCTAAATAAGGTAATTGCCCTAAGCAAGAGTCTTTCTTCCAATAAAAAGGGTTTCTTTCTAATATTACTCTTTCTCCAGGAAAATATTTAGCTAATTTAAAAGGTCCTGTCCCAACAATATCTGCCGGCTTTGTATCTAACCCCATACTAAAAGTAAACTTACCCTCTTCTACTAAAGAAGCATACTTATGAGCTGGCAAAATTTCATGAGAAAGAGCGCGCAAGAAAGGTGCAAAAGTAAAGGGCAATGAAAATTTTACTGTATAATCGTCAATCTGCTCAACAGTTATCTTCTCCCCTTCTACAGTAAAAATATCTCTACTACTCGTGGGAATATTAGAATTATAAATTAAATTATTAAAAGTAAAAATAACATCGCGAGCTGTAAACTTTTCTCCATCGTTCCACTTAACGTCTCTACGCAAATAAAAAATCCATTCTTTGCCATCAAGAAAAATATCCCAACTTTTAGCTAAATTAGGCAAAACTTCTAAAGTTACTGGATCAGTTTGGGTTAGCCCTTCAAAAATATAACCTGTGATTTGAGTAGTCGAGGTTTCTTGAGCAACTATTGGATTAAATGACTTAGGGTCAGTAACAGTAGATAAAATTAGTTCTCCGCCTTTTTGACCACAAATGATTTTGTAATCTTTGTAAGGCTTCTTAAAAATTCCCTTAGCCAAAACTAAAGAAACTGAAAACAAACTACTTATTATTATAAGTAAAAATATTTTACTCTTCATTCGATAACGACAAAGTTTCTCCATCAGCTGATAATGAAGAATCCTGAGAAGGCGTTAATTCTTTTGAGATAGTTGTTTCTTTAGACAAATCTTGATTAATTTCTTCGGAAGTATTTTCAACAGTATCCTTAATGACATCTTTTTTCTCAACATCAGCAGTTATATCTTCATATCGACCCATTAAAGATCTTCCTTTCTGTTTAGAAAGATAGGCTAATGATATTGAAGTAAGGAAAAACCCAATAGCTAAAATTACAGTTACCTTTACAAAAAAATTATTAGTCTTAGTACCAAAAATTGATTCTACTCCCCCCAAAGCCTCAACAAGACCTCCGCTTCTACCTCTTTGGACAAGGATCATTCCAATTAAAGATATTACAACAATAACATGAATAGTTAACATTAAATTATACATATTAGTTTTTCTCCCTACCTGCCAACAGACAGGCTTATTAAAAATTATTCCAAGGAATTCTTTACTATTCCTACAAAGGAAGAACTATCTAAGGAAGCCCCCCCTACTAATGCTCCATCAATATCACTTTTTTGCATTAGTTCCTTTATATTAGTTTCTTTAACGCTTCCTCCATAAAGAATACGCAAACTTCCTGCTATTTCTCCTGAGCAATTATCAACTAGCCAACTTCTAATAAAACTATGAATTTCTTGAGCTTGCTCGGGAGTTGCGGTTTTCCCAGTACCAATAGCCCATACTGGCTCATAAGCAATAATTAGATTTAGAAGAGCATCCTTATCTAAGTCTTCTAGCCCTCCAGCTAATTGTCTTTTTACAACATCAGTAGTCTTATTTGCTTCACGCTCTTCTAAAGTTTCACCTACACAAAAAATAGGAGTTAACCCTGAACCTTGAGTTGCTTTAATTCTTTTGTTTACACTCTGGTCAGTTTCATTAAAATACTTTCTTCTTTCAGAATGTCCTATAATTGCATACTTACACCCAATATCTTTTAACATTAAAGGTGAAATTTCACCAGTGAATGCACCTGAGGGCTCCCAATAAACATTTTGTGCTCCCAAAGATATATTAGAATCTACTAATAAATCTGAAACATCAGAAAGAGCTGTATATACCGGACAAACAATAATCTCTACCTCTTGGATATCAATAAGTTCTCTTTTCAAAATATTAACCAACTCAATTGATTCAGAAATAGTTTTGTTCATCTTCCAATTTCCAGCAATAATAGGTTTCCTCATATCTATCTCCTCATTATTAAGGATCGAGGATAAAGTAAAAATACATACCTAATTTTCTTCACTTCTCCCTTCTCCCTTCATCCTTTATCCTTATCAGCTAAAGCAGCAACTCCTGGCAATACTTTACCTTCTAAATATTCTAGAGATGCTCCACCACCAGTAGAAATATGTGACATCGCATCAGCTAGAGAAAATTTTGCTACAGCAGCTGCAGTATCTCCTCCACCAATAACTGATGTTGCGCTTGAAGCAGCAATCGCAATAGCAATCGCTTTAGAACCTTGAGCAAATAGATCTTTTTCAAAAATTCCTACTGGCCCGTTCCAAACAATAGTTTTAGCTTCTTTTATCTTATCACAAAAAAGTTCTATTGTCTTAGGCCCAATATCAACAGCCATAAATCCAG
>JAVCBZ010000040.1 GCA_030765735.1 Candidatus Susulua stagnicola
AGGAAGGAAAGTTTTGTAAATTAAATGCAATATTGACATTTAGGGAATGGTTGGATGATTTCGCCAGCCAGGAAACTAAAATAGCTGGCGAGGAGATTATTATCCAGGAAATCGAGCAGGTGCGTAAAACTATGCCAAAAATATTTCCCCAGATGATTCAGTATTATCAAAGAATTAAGAATGGAGAAAGAGACCTTTATTTTTGATAAGAAGGATAAAGGATAAAGGGAGAAGGATAAAGGGAGAAGGATAAAGGGAGAAGGATAAAGGGAGAAGGGAGAAGTGAAGAGAGAAGAGATTATCTCATATTTGAAGAGCAGTAATCCATGTTTATTATATAAAGAAGCGGATAAGACTAGAAAAGAATATTGTGGTGATAAGGTTCATATTCGCGGGATAATTGAGTTTTCTAATTATTGCAATAAAGATTGTTCTTATTGCGGTTTGCGGCGAAGTAATAAAAAAGTAGTCCGTTATCGCATGAATATAGATGAGATAATTTTAGCTGCGACTAAAGTATTGAGTATTGGATGCAAAACAATTGTTTTACAGTCAGGTGAAGATAGTTTTTATAAGATTGATGATTTATGCAATTTAGTAGAGAAAATAAAGAATAAGTTTGACTGCGCAATTACTTTTTCGATAGGTGAGAGAACTTATCAGGATTACAAACAGCTGCGTAGTTCGGGTGTTGATAGATATTTGTTGAGGTTTGAAACTTCGAACAAAAGACTTTTTAAATATTTAAAACCCGATTCTTCTTACCAACAGCGTCGAGAATGTCTTTCTTGGCTTAAAGAGTTGGGGTATCAGACTGGTTCGGGTAGTATGATTGGACTACCGGGGCAGACTCTTGATATTCTTGCTGATGATATATTGCTTATTGAGGAATTAGATTTAGATATGGTTGGCATGGGTCCTTTTATTCCTCATCCTGATACACCTTTACAAAATAAAAAATTATCAAATTTAGAATTAACTTTAAAAACCTATGCTTTAGTACGCATTATTACCAAAAATACCCACATTCCGGCCACTACTGCTGTAGGAACAATTGATCTAGGCGGAAGAGAGAAAGCGCTTTGCTGCGGAGCAAATGTTATTATGCCTAATTTTACTCCCGAAGAATATAGAAAGTATTATGAAATTTATCCTAATAAATTACATTCTAATTTAGAGCTAAAAGATAACTTTAATCAAATAAATTCTTTAATAAAATCTTTAAACAGAGAAGTTGCTAAAAATTGTGGCCATAGTTTGAAAAAAATTTAATATTTTGTGGTACAATAATATCAATATTAGGAGGATTATTTTATGGAATATAGAAAGCTAGGAATTTCTTCATTAGATGTTTCAACCATTTGTTTAGGCACTTGGGCTTTTGGCTCAGATAAAGGGTGGGGTCATCAAGATGATAAGGACTCTTTAGCAGTATTAGAAGAAGCTGTAGCTCGCGGAGTTAATTTTATTGATACTGCTCCGGTTTATGGACGTGGGCATTCTGAAGAAGTCATAGGGTCGTATATTGCTCAAGAGAAGATAAGAGAAAAAGTAATTTTAGCTACTAAATTAGGTTTACGTTGGGATGGTCGAAGTATTTTTCATGATTTATCTAGAAAGAGAATGTTTGATGAATTAGATGCTTCTCGTAAAAGGCTTAAAACAGATTATTTTGATCTCTACCAAGTACACTTTCATGATCCTGATATCCCGATTGGTCAGGTTGCTGAGATAATGTATAAATTTTACCGAGAAGGTATTATTAAGGCTATTGGAGTTAGCAATTATTCTGTGGTTCAAATAAGTGAATTTAAAAAGTATGCACCAATTCATAGTTTGCAACCGCCTTACAGTATGTTTGATCGGGAAATTGAAGCAGGTATTATTCCTTTCTGCATTGATAATTCTATTAGTATTATTACTTATGCTTCTTTATACAGTGGTTTATTAACCGGAAAGTTTTTCTTAGATGGTGTCAAAATACCTGGTGATATTAACCGAAAAATGAAGAGACAGGATTTAGAAGAACCATGTTTTTCAGTGAACAAATCAATTCTTTCTAAATTGAAAGGGATAGCCAATAAGTATGAGAAAACTTTAGCTCAATTAGTATTAAATTGGAACTATAACCAGAAGGGAATAACTTCGGCTATTGTTGGGACTAGAAGACTCCCCCAGCTATATGATAATTTAGGTAGCGTTGGTTGGAAAATATCTGAGCAAGATTTAAAAGCAATAGATGATATTTTAGCCGACAGGATTAGTGAGATGGAAAAGCTTGAAGAAAAAGTATGACGATATTTGTAACCGGAGCTACCGGCTTCATTGGAAGGAATTTAGTAGAAGGCCTCTTTAAGAAGGGCGGGCACACTCTTCTTTGTCTAGTGAGAAAATCCGCAAAAGCAAAAGCTTTGGAACGTTTTGGTGTTACGCTTATTTATGGTGATGTTACTCGAAAAACTTCTTTAGATAAACTTTTAAACTATAAGGTCGATGCTATATTCCACACTGCTGGGTATGTGGAGGATAAGAATCCTGCTCTTTTGCATCGAGTAAATGTGCTAGGTAGTGAGAATGTTTGTAGACTAGCTCTATCTTTGGGAGTAGAGAGACTTATTTATACTAGTTCAGTAGCTGTTATAAGTGGAAACCCACAAGTGCCCCTCACTGAAGATTTACCATTTAAGGCTACAAATATCTATGGAGAATCTAAAATTGAAGCTGAAAAAATAGTCTGTAAATATAGAGAGAGAGGCTTAAGGGCTGTGGTTGTTCGGCCACCTATGATTTATGGGGAGGATGAACCACATATGATGAAGCTTTTACTTTTTATCACTAGGCATAGGTTATTCCCTTTGCTTGATAAGGGTAAGGCTAAATTTCATCTCGGCTATGTTAAGAATATTACTGAGGCGATGCTATTTTTATTAGATAAAAAGGAAGCTTTGGAGGGTTCCTTTTTTCTTGGTGATAAGGAAATTCTTACTGCGAGAGAGGTGTTTGATATTTTTTCTACCATTTTAAAGGTAAAGCCGTTGCCAAATCTTCCGGCATGGTTAAAACCAGTAGTAACAAGTCTTCCCCTTATTGGCAGAAAATTAAATTTTTTCTCTAAAGACCGAGTCTATAGTTTAGAAAGGATAAAATCATTAGGTTTTAACCCACCTTTTGAGGCTAGGGAAAGTTTAGCCAAAAGCGTTAAATATTTTTTAAGGAGTTAACTTATGGGAAATAAAAAAGTATTGGCTTTTGATTTAGGGAAAGTTATCTTTGACTTTGATTATAATATTGCTTTAGAAAAAATCAAAGATAAAATTAGCGTGCCAATAGAAGAAGTAAACAAAGAATTGTTTGATAATGATTTTGGATTGAGTTTTGAAAAAGGAGAGCTTAGTTCTAGGGAATTTTATTCTTTGTTTAAAAATGCTTTTAAAGCTAATTTAAGTTATGAATATTTTGCTGATATTTGGTGTAATATATTTTCAGTTAAAGGAGATGTAATAGAATTAGTAAAACATCTCAAAGATAAGTACCCTTTATATCTTATTTCTAATATAAATGAACTTCATTTTCAATATCTTTTTAAAGAATACAAGGAAGTGTTTTCCCTTTTTAATCAGTTAATTCTTTCTTTTGAAGTTAAATCAGTTAAACCTGAAGAAAAAATTTATCAAATCTTAAAAGATAAAGCTGGAGTAAGCTTTGAGGATATAATCTATATTGATGACCGCAAAGATTTAATTGTAAAAGCTAAAGACTATTCTCTACAATGTCTGCAATTTACTAGCTTTGATCAACTGGTTAAGGATTTAGCAAATCTTGGTATTTGTGTAAGTTAACACTTCCAAAGTGCATTGAGGCGAAGCTGTCAGAATAAAGGGGTCAACTCCCTTTCTTTGGAAGAAGATTGTAATCATAAGTGCGATAGTTAGAGGGTAAAAAAATGCCCACATAGCTCTCAAAATCTGTTATTTGTTTTAAATTTTACCTTGCTTTTTTAGCTGTCTCGAAACACAATATTATAGGTAAGGACTTTAAGCAATTTTTTGATAAAAAAGGGAGTTGACCCCTTTAAATGATGGCAAAATCCCGGATTTTTTATCAACCAACTCTTGCAAAATAGTAGAATTTTGTTATAGTTAATATAAAGACAGCCGTTAGTAAAATAAATTTTAGGGTGTTTGATTGTAATGAAATATTATATTAGGAGTTAATATGAAGAAAATAATTAGTTTAGCTTTAAGTTTGTTATTAATAACTGGGTGCATTCCTGTTCTTATAGGCGTGGGATTAGTAACTGGATATAGTCTAAGCAATTCTACTGCTTCTGGAAACGTGAAGGCAGAGTATAGAGTGCTATGGGATCTTTGTTTAGACGGATTAGAGACAATGGAAGCTGAAATATTAACCAGCAATGAATCTAGGGGTGTAATAAAAGCTAAACTTTCTGAGCATCGTATAGTCTTAAAGATAGATAGTATTAGCATGGAAACTCAAAGGCTAAAAGTTTCAGCACGCCAACTCTTAATGCCAAAAGCACAATTTGCCCAAAAAATATTTTTAAAGTTAATTTCTGATATTCAGTGATAAAACGATTATTTTTTTTAAGTCTTTTTTTAATTCTTGCCTGCAATCAAGTTGATTATTCCCAAGTAAAAGTTTTAGATGTTATTGATGGTGACACTATTAGACTTTCTAATGGAAGGCTGTTGCGTTATATTGGTTTAGATACTCCTGAAGTAAGAATAAAGGATAAGAGTGGTAATTTTAACTATCAACCTCAGCCATTTAGTTTGGAAGCAAAAGAATTTAATCGCAAGCTAGTAGAAGGGAAGAGTCTTCAAGTTGAGTTTGATATTGAGAAAACTGATCGCTATGGTCGGCTCTTGGGGTATTGTTTTTCTGACCAGACTTTTGTAAATGCAAAATTAATTGAACAAGGATATGGGGTTATCTCTACTATTCCGCCTAATCTAAAATATGCTGAAGTTTTTGTAACTGCTCAAAAAAAAGCTCGGGAAGCGAAAAAAGGCTTATGGGGTAGCTTCCCAGTAGTTGATCATATTCAAGCTAACCAATATATAAATCAGATAAGAAGTGTTGAAGGAGTGGTGGTTAATAGCTATAAATCAAAAAAGTGTGTATTGTTAAATTTTGGTAAAAATTATAAAAATGATTTTACGGTAGTTATATTTAACAAGGTTCTTAGTGCTTTCTCTCGAGAGAGTATTAACCCGGTAAGTTTTTACATTGGAAAAAAAATACGTGTAACTGGAAAAATTCGAGAATATAATGGACCTGAGATTATTGTTAATAGTCCTTATGAGATTGAGGTTTTGGAGGGAGGATAGAATTAACCAAAAAGCTATTGGTGATTTGATTGGTGAAGTTGATAACTATGTTTTTTTAGGGCTCTCTCGTAAGATGAATATTTAGCTGATTCTTTAGGAGTCTTCAGAGTAATCTGCTTTTAAAATTGGTGAAAATATCTCTTAAAAAAAACAGTTTTTAGGGTATAATAGTGACTTAAAATGATTCAAGAAAAATTAACACAAATAATATCGTTATGTAAGAGACGGGGTTTTATCTTTGGTGGTTCGGAGATTTATGGGGGACTTTCTAGTGTTTGGGACTATGGTCCTTTAGGAGTAAGCTTAAAAAAGCGAATTAAGGATATTTGGTGGAAGGAATATGTAGAGAAAAGGTCTGATATCGTTGGTTTGGATAGTAGTATAATTATGAGAGACCAAGTTTTTGTGGCTTCTGGCCATCTTCAAGGATTTACTGATTCTCTTGTTGATTGTCCCAATTGTAAGAAAAGATTTCGAGTTGATAAATTAGAAAAGATTGAAGGCAATATTTATAGGTGCTTAGATTGTAAGCAGGAAATAGATATTGAAAAAAACAAACCGCGTAAGTTTAATCTCATGCTTAAGACCAATATGAGCGCTACTGAGGATGAGCCTAGTTATGCTTATTTGCGTCCAGAGACTGCACAAGGAATATTTGTAAATTTTGCTAATGTTCTTAACACTACTTCTAAAAAACTTCCTTTGGGTATAGCTCAAATTGGGAAAGCTTTTAGAAATGAAGTTACTACTGGTAGCTTTGTTTTTAGAATGAAAGAGTTTGAACAGATGGAAATTGAGTATTTTGTTTCTCCGAATGAGGCTGAAAAATTTTATAAATATTGGGTTGAAGAGAGATTTAATTTTTATATAAACAAAATTGGTTTAAAAAAAGAAAATTTAAAACTAAGAGAACATCTTGGCAATGAGTTAGCTCATTATGCTAAGGCTTGTACTGATATTGAATTTAAATTTCCTTTTGGTTGGAGCGAATTAGAAGGAATAGCTAATAGAGGAGATTTTGATTTAAGCGAACATGCTAGGGTAAGCAAGAAAGATTTGTCTTATTTTGATAGTGTCAATAAGAAGCGATTTGTTCCTTATGTTATTGAGCCTTCAG
>JAVCBZ010000100.1 GCA_030765735.1 Candidatus Susulua stagnicola
TATGATATAAAAGCTGTCTATGAGAACGACTAAATTTTTTAATAAAGAAGAACGTAAATGGGTGCTTATTGATGCCAAGGATAAAGTTTTAGGTAGGTTATCTACTCGTATAGCTAGAATATTGCAAGGCAAAACCAAAGCTACCTATACTCCAAATTTTCTTTGCGGGGATAAGGTTATTGTAATAAATGCTAAGTTTATAAAGGTTACTGCAAATAAGCGAGAAGATAAAATTTATGATAAGTACACAGGTTATGCTGGTGGTCGTAAGGAAATGACTTTAAAGGTGTTAATGGAGAAGAACCCTACTAAAGCGATTTATTTTGCTGTGAGAGGAATGCTTCCTAAGAGTAATCTAGGTGCTCAAATGCTTAAGTCTTTAAAGATCTATCCTGAAGCTGAGCATAAACAGAAAGCTCAAACTCCAGTAACAATAAGCGTTTAATTGTTAGTTATTTAGGATTAATAGATAAGTAATAAAGTATATAAAGAAAAAATAGGTAGTAAACAAAATATAGCAGGTAAATAATGAAGGAAACAAACAAAGACAAAGACCAAAATAAAGAAGTATTCATGGCCACTGGTAGAAGAAAAAAAGCAGTTGCCCGTGTAAGATTTATGGCTAATGGAAAAGGTAAGGTTGTTATTAATGGTAGTGATATTGAAAAGTATTTTTTTACTATTGATAATATAATGCAGGTTAAGAAACCTTTAATAGTTACCGAAATCCAAGGTAAAATAGATATTTCTGCTAATGTAAATGGTGGTGGATTAAGTGGTCAAGCTGGAGCAGTAAGTTTGGGTATTTCTCGATGCCTGTTAGAATGGAACCCTCAATTAAGAGCTTTATTGCGAAGAGAAGACTTACTTACTCGTGACCCTCGGGCCAAAGAAAGAAAGAAATATGGTCGTAAGGGTGCTCGCCGTCGCTTCCAGTGGACCAAGCGATAGTTTATTCTTGGTATTCATTTTTTCTAAGATTCAAAATATTAAAATTCTGAAAATTCAAGCGGTGGAAATCCCTTGACAATTAAGGGCTAATGAGTTAAGTTGTTTTACGTTCTAGGATAAAAATATGTTTGCCTATATTGAAGATATTCTTAAAGAAATAAAAGCTGGTCGGCCAGTTATTGTAGTCGATGATGAGGCTAGAGAGAATGAAGGAGATCTAGTCGTCGCAGCTGAATTTGCCACACCTGAAGTTATTAATTTTATGATTACTGAGGGTAAAGGCTTAGTTTGTGTTCCTCTTGCTAAAGAAAGGATTAATCAACTAGAATTAGGTCCTATGTATCATCAAGCTGGGGCAGACCCATTTAAGACAGCTTGGAGGATTTCAGTAGACGCTGCTATGGGTACAACTACTGGAATTTCAGCTTTTGATCGAGCTAGAACAATAGAAGTTTTAATTTCATCAAAAAGCACTTCTCAAGATTTAATAAAACCCGGACATGTTTTTCCTCTAGAGGCAAAAGAAGGTGGTGTTTTAGTAAGGGCTGGACATACTGAAGCAGCTGTTGATTTTTCAAGATTAGCTGGATTTCATCCTGCTGGAGTAATTTGTGAAATTATAAATCAAGATGGTTCTATGTCTAGGCTTCCTGATTTAATTAAATTTGCTAAAAAGCATAATTTAAAAATGTGTACTATTGCTTCGTTGATTGAGTATCGTCGGAAAAAAGAGAAATTAATAAAATTAGAAGCAAAAGCTAAATTACCTACTGAGTATGGACAATTTGATCTTTTTATTTATGAATCGTTAATCGATGGTAGTGAACATGTTGCTTTAGTTAGTGGTGAGATTGGCGATAAACCTACCCTTGTTCGTGTACATTCAGAGTGCCTTACTGGTGATACATTTTTTTCACAACGCTGTGACTGTGGTAGACAACTTCAAAGATCTTTAGAAATGATAAGCAAAGAAGGAGGAATTCTTCTTTACTTACGGCAAGAAGGTAGAGGTATTGGCTTGAAAAATAAGATAAAAGCTTATAGTTTGCAGGAAAAAGGAGCTGATACTGTTGAGGCAAATCATTTATTAGGTTTTCCTTCTGATTTAAGAGATTATGGGATTGGGGCACAAATTTTAGCAGATCTAGGCGTACAAAGGATTAGGCTTCTTACAAATAATCCTAAGAAAATTGTTGGCCTTGAAGGTTATGGCCTAGAAGTTGTTGAACGAGTGCCAATAAAAATAAAAGAAGGAGAAAATAGTAAGTATTATCTAGAGACTAAAAAGAAAAAAATGGACCATATGCTGTAGAATGAATATAGGTAGCAGATGGTTGATAATCAAGATTAGGCAATTTGTTTTCTGATTAAAAGGAGGGAGAAATGAAAGAGATAAGAGGAAATTTTTCTGGTAAAGATAAGAAAATTGTAATTATTATTTCAAGATTCAATGAATTTATTAGTAATCAATTACTTCAAGGTTGTATAGATACTTTAAAGAAATCAGGGGTAGTAGAAGAAAATATTTCTATTATTTGGACCCCAGGTGCTTTTGAGATACCTCAAGTATTTGGTAAATTAGATACAAATAAGTTTAATGTTGTTATTGCCTTAGGCGCAGTTATAAGAGGAGAAACTCCTCATTTTGATTATATTGCGTCTGAAGTTACTAAAGGGGTAGCTCGAATTGCACAAGATAAGAAAATTCCAGCTACTTTTGGAATAATTACTGCTGATACTGTAGAACAGGCAGTAGAAAGATCGGGAACAAAGCAAGGGAATAAAGGTAGAGATGCTGCTTTAGCAGCTTTAGAAATGGCAGATATTTATTCACAGATTTAAATAGTATACAGTTGTTAGTATGTCGTATATAGTTAGAGAAAACAAAGAATTCTAAAATCTTAACACATACGATTTAAAATAGCTACATTACTATATACTCAATATTATAAAATGCGTTTAAGATCAAAAGCAAGAGCAGTCGCTTTATCTCTTCTTTATCAAATAGAGATATTAAAGATTGATTTTCATCAAGCTCTTCAGGATTATTCAAAAAATTACTCCCAAAAACAAGAGGTTATCAGCTTTTTTTCTTTATTAGTAGAAGGGGTTGTGGTTAATATGACCGCGATTGATTCTTTAATAAAAAAACATGCAAAAAATTGGGGAATCAAGCGTATGGCAGCTATTGATCGAAATATTTTGAGAATAGGATGTTTTGAATTAATTTTTTCAGAAGCTATTCCTCCTAAAGTTGCTATAAATGAAGCTATAGAATTAGCGAAATGCTATGGTGATATTGATTCACCTCGATTTGTTAATGGAATATTAGATAAAATATATAAGATAGAAAAGGGAGTAGAAGAGAAAAACAAAAATGATCAATAATAAAAGATGTGATTTACATATTCATTCTAATTTTTCTGATAGTGATGCGGAAGTAGAAACTATTTTTAAACA
>JAVCBZ010000031.1 GCA_030765735.1 Candidatus Susulua stagnicola
CTTCAGCTGGTATAACTTCTGCAGTAGTAGAGGAATTAGAAGGATATAATTTGGATAATCAAATTATTGACAAGATTAAAAAGTGCTTTGACAGTTGCGATTTAGCACGCTATGCACCGGCAAGCATTAAACAAGAAGATATGGAAGAGATAGGTCATTTAATAGATGAGATTATTGATCAATTACAAAGGGTAAAAATATGAAGTTTAAGTCAAGCATTTTACTTATTTTATTTGTATTTATATTTTGCATAAATTTAAATGCAGCAGACCTAAAGAAGACACGTTCATTATTTTATCAAGGCAATAATTATTACAGCACGGCTGATTATGCTAAGGCAATAACTACTTATGAGAAAGCTCTTAGTTCGGGTTACGAGAGTGGACCTTTCTATTATAATTTAGCTAATGCTTACTTTAAAAACAAACAATTAGGTAAAGCAGTCCTAAATTATTTACGGGCTCAAGAAATTATGCCTAAAGATGCAGATCTAAAGTCTAATTTGTATTACGCACAATCATTTGTTAAGAATCGCACAATCAAGCTTAAAGAAGCTTGGTTTAAGAGGGCATTGTCTAATATAAATCAGACAATAAGCCTTGATGGTATAACTTTAATCAGTGCAATTTTATATTTATTATTAGCAATTATGATTATAGGTTTTATTTTAAGAAAGAGTTTGAATAATATTTTTAAGTATAGTATTTTTGGAGTAGGGAGTTTATTGTTAATTAGTTTTCTGTTATTTTTTATGCAATTTCAAAATACAATGCTTAAAGAAAAAGCAGTTGTTATTGTTAACTCTGCAGATTCTAAATTTGAACCTTTTAGCGAAGCTACTACTTTTTTTACTCTTAATGAAGGTGAAAGTGTTTTTATAACTAAAGATAAAAATGGTTGGTGCAAAATACGTCGCATTGATGGTAAACAAGGTTGGGTCAAGAAAAGCGATATTGAACTTTTGTAAATATGCAAAATAAAATGAAAAAAATACTTTGTAGTTTAGGTATTATTTTATTAATAATCTTTAATGTTAGAGCAGAAGATGAACAAGGTATTAAAGTTGATGTCTTGGCAAAAACAACCTCAAGTTGGGATGGGAATATGCTTCCAAATTATCCATTAGAAAATCCAGAAATAACAATTTTAAAGATTACGATTTTTCCAGGAACTCAATTACCATTACATTATCATCCAGTTATAAATGCTGGTGTGTTAATAAGTGGAGAATTAACCGTGATAACTGAGGACAATGAGATATTATATTTGAAAGCAGGAGAAACAATTGTTGAAGTTGTTGACAAATGGCATTATGGAAAGAATGAAGGTGATCTGCCAGCCGAAATTATAGTTTTCTATGCCGGGACACCGGAAATTCCTATTACGATTAAAAAAGAAGATTAGATTTATAAAATGAACCATTCTAAAACAAAGCAGTAATTTTTATAGTGGCATAATTGGGAAAAAGGAGGCTAGATATGGAAGAGCAAGAGATCGGGGTAGTTGATCATTTTTTTGATAAGATTTCTGTTGGAATGATTAAATTAAGTGGTGCACTTAAGGTCGGAGAAACTATTCATATTAAAGGGAAAGACACTGATTTTTCTCAACAGATTGAGTCTATGCGAATAGAGTTTGATAATGTAAATGAAGCTGGAGAAGGAGATAAAGTAGGTATAAAAGTTGCCCAAGTACTTCATACAAATGATAAAGTATACAAAGTTATTGTTTAGAGAGGGTTATAATTTTAGCTTGCTAAAGCTTGGTAAAGATATACTATAAATAGTGTTGGCGTGGGTGAGAGGTTTTTCATAGAGACACTAGATAGGTAAAAAGAAAATTGTAATTAAGGAGTTTTGTTCGTGTCTAAATTAATATTTAAAAATTACGGTGGAAGTTATCAACTTAGAATCCAGAATGCTCAGGATTTAGAGAAGATTAGTATTCTTGATCAGGTGCATTGGGCGGCTACTAGCGTTCCAGTTAGCAGCCTTAATTGTGACTCAGTATTTACTTCTTATGTAGATACTGATCAAAATGGACGGATTAGGACTAATGAAGTTAAAGCGGCTCAAGCTTGGTTATTTCGGTTTCTTAGCAATCGTGATCGTTTATCTGTTGGGAGTGATGTTCTAAATTTGAATGATATTGATATTAGTCATTCTGAGGGTCAAAAATTAGTTAAAGTAGCAGAACTTATTTTAACTAATCTTAATTCCTCAGGAGCAAATGAAATTACTTTGAGTCAAGTGCGTGATATTCAGAGTATTATGGCTAATGCTGCAAATAATGGCGATGGCATTATTCCTCCAGAAGCTACATTTGACCCTAATTTAGTTGATTTTATTACCTCAGTTATAGAGACTATTGGTTCTGTTCCTGATGCTAGCGGTAAAGCTGGGATTGGTCAAGAGCAACTTGAAATGTTTTTTAGTGAGACCCAAAACTATCTCACTTGGAAAGAAAAAGGTGAAATTCTTAAAGGAAGTAATTCTACAGAGGTTATGCCGTGGGGAAAGCAAACGCCACAAGCTTATGAATTAATAAGTACTTTAGAAGAGAAGATTGAGCAGTACTTTATGCAGTGTATAATTGTTAAGCTTGATCAAAGAACAGTGCTTAAGATGCAACTTCGTCAGAATGAACTTGATGAAATTGATTTTACAGATAAGTCAGCAATTGAAGATCGAATTAAGAATTTTCCTTTAGCTTTACCTAATTCAAAAGGTGTTCTAGATTTAGAAGGAGTAATTAATCCAGCATATGCTGAGAGTTTATCTGAGCTTAGGGAGATAGTTTTAAAGCCTGCTCTTGGTGGTTCGGTTAAAAATTTTACCCAAGAACAATGGAATAAAATAAAAAGTATTTTTATTTTTTATCAAATGTGGCTAAAAAATAAGCAAGGAGCAAGAGTAGAAAAGTTGGGTGTAGATAAACTAAATGCTTATTTAAAAGGACCTTACAGAAAACAAGTAAGTCAGCTTATTGCAGAAGATCTAGCTGTGGCAGATGATTTAAATCAAGTACATAATTTGGAAAAGTTAATTCTTTATCAAAGATGGTTAATGGAATTAGCAAATAATTTTGTAAGTTTCCCAAATCTTTATAATCCTAAAAAAAGGTCTCTTTTTGAAAAGGGCACCCTAATCATTGATGGGAGACAAATTACTTTTACAATCAAGGTTCAGAATAGGCAAGAACATAGAAAAATAGCCGAAAAAAGTTGTATGTATTTATTGTATGTAGAAATTGTTGGTCGTTATGATAAGGATGTTAAATTTGATATTGTGGCTGCAGTAACTTCTGGGATTGCTGGAGGGTTACATATTGGAAAACGTGGTATCTTTTTTACTGTAGATGGTCAAGAGTGGGATGCTCAGGTGGTGGATATTGTGGATAATCCTATCAGCATCTATGAATCGATTAGAGCACCTTTTCGTCAATTTACAAATTTCATCAAAAAACAAGTAGATAAATTTACTAAATCTCAAGAAGATAAATTAGAAAAAGGTCTTACTACTCCTAGTGCTTCCGGTATGACTCGAGATATCCTGTTAGGTGGTGGTATAGCGATTGCAGCTTTAGGATCATCTTTTGCCTATATTACTAAAGCCCTTTCTCAAGTAAAGCCAACACATATTTTATTAGCATTAGCAGGAATGGTAGTTATTATTTTATTACCAAGTATAATTGCTGGGTTTATTAAAATAGGTAAAAGAGACATGAGCGTTATTTTGGAAGCTTCGGGTTGGGCAGTAAATGTTCATATGAAGCTAAGCGCTATTTTGGGACGGATTTTTACTCATACACCAAGGTTACCTAAAGATGCACGCAAGGAGCGCAAAGATGTTTTAGCACAGTTTGTAAAAGAATTCGATTATTCATCTTTGCGTCGCCAAGTTTTATTGTTATTAGTTTTAATCGTTTTGCTTATTGTACTTGGTTTAAGATTATTTTCACTTTAAAATATCTAAAGATAAGTTTAATATGTGATTATTGGGAGAAAGAAATATGTTCTCCGATAAGAGTAATTTCTTCACGATTATGGTAAAGGTGCCTGATTTTTAATGATGAACAATAAGGAGTAATTCTAGTTTTTTCATCTTTAATTTTTCTTATCAGGGCTATTGGGTCGCTATGACCTATTTTTAAGGTCACAATAAACTTACGACACCAGGCATTTATTAACCAAGTGCTTAAAAGTTTTAGGATTATTTCTGGATTTTCAATTATATCGCAGAAAAGCCAATCAGCGCTTTTGTTTTTATTTGGTCTAAATTTCAAAGCATCTTCCCTTAGTTGAGTAAGGTTAGGATGGGATTTTACTGGTTCTCTAAGAGAGGCATTATCAATGGCTATTACTTTAGCTCCACGCTTAAGTGCACTGTAACTCCAACCTCCAATAGCTGCTCCAAGGTCAATTACTGTTTCATTTGCCTTGGGTTGGCAATCTAATACATAATAAGCTTCTTCGATTTTCAGATACGAACGTGAAGGAGCTAAAGGGTCCATTTGCATACGCTGTTGGTTCTGTGCCAAAGCAAAGAAGGAGACAAAAGCAATATTAAAATCAGTGAAGTAAACAAAAAATCCTCCTTGAAAATCATTGGTAAGAGTCAAGTTTTCATCAAGAAGTTTTGATACTCGCGAGACTTTTTTACTTATTTTCATAAACCAGGCTTTTTTAATTGTTTTAACTCTTAAGTTAAGCTTATTCTTGGGACTAGAGGTAAAAATAAGTGGCAACGAGAGATTTATATTTTTATTTTTGATATATTCGGTGAATAAATTACTAAGTTTAGTTGACCAAGCATTTACTGAGTTTTCTGAAATTTCAAAGGAGTCTTTTAGAATAAGTTCGGCAAAACAAAATTCAGGTTTTAAAATTTTAAGGCTGGAAGAGGCAAAAACATGGCTTAGGCCGCTACTTTTAACACTAATGTTATTTAATGTTGTTTCACGGATTAATATATTTTCGTAACTTTTTTTACAAGTAATAAGTAAATTCATTTTTAATATAATAAATTATTTAAAATAGTATAACATGAAAAAATAAATTTTGGTACTATTCTTCTTGTAAAATAATTGCTTATTCATAACATCTTGGTGTATAATGAATAATAATTCCAGGAATTAGTTTTATCTATGTAATCAAAAAGATATATTTTAGCTAGATAAACTAGGAGCAATTTAGATGGCATTAACTATTGAATTTTGTGGTGGAGCCAGAACAGTTACTGGTTCAATGCATCTTGTATCAGCTGGTCGATCTGAAGTTTTATTGGATTGTGGGCTTTTCCATGGACGTCGTGATGAAGCCTATGAAGTTAATTCTAACTTTCCATTTAATCCTCAACGTTTAAGAGCTTGTATTCTGTCTCATGCTCATATAGATCATTGTGGTAATATTCCTAATCTTGTTAAAAAAGGCTACAGAGAACATGTTTTTGTGACTCCTCCTACAAAAGAATTGTGTCAGTATATGTTTCCTGATAGTGGTTATGTCCAAGAAGAGGATGCAAGGTATGTAAATAAAATTAATAGGCGTCGTGGGTTACCATTAAGATCACCATTATATACCAAACAAGAAGCTGAGGATTCTCTTAAATATCTTAGATCTCTTGAATATAATACTAAATTTGCTCTTTCAAAAGAAATAGATTTGACTTTTTTTGAAGCTGGCCATATTCTTGGTTCGGCAGTGCCAGTTTTAGATGTTAAAACTTCTCGAGGGTCAACTAGAATAGCCTATGCCGTTGATTTAGGTCGCTATGGAATGCCGCTTTTGCGAAACCCTGAAATACCTAAAGACATTGATTATCTTATTATTGAAAGTACTTATGGAGGAAGAAGCCATACTAGCATTGAGGATGCTGAAGATAAGTTGTCTGAGGCTATTAACCGAGCTGTGAAGCGAGGAGGAAAAATCATTATTCCTTCTTTTGCTTTAGAGCGGACACAACTAATAGTATTTTTTATAAGTGAGTTAATAAAAAAGAAAAAAATTAAGAAGATTCCTATGTATGTTGATAGTCCGTTAGCAGTTAATTTAACAACAGTATTTCGAAAGAATTGGGAGTATTTTGATGATATAACCAAAGAATCTTTTTCAAGAGAAGAGGATCCTCTTGGTTACGATAATATTACCTATATTACACAGTTGCAGGATTCTAAGAAACTCAATGATCAAAAGGGACCAATGATTATTATCTCAGCTTCAGGAATGTGTGAGAGTGGACGCATCCTTCATCATTTAAAGAATAATATTGAAAATCCTCTTAATATGGTGATTGTGATTGGTTTTATGGCAAAAAATACTTTAGGAAGACGTATTGTAGAGCGTGAAGAACAGGTTAAAATATTTGGAACACCTCGAGAATTAAAAGCTGAAGTAATTACTTTAAATGCATTTAGTTCGCATGCAGATAAAAATGGACTCATTGGATATGTAAAACGATGTCAAGGTAAATTAAAAGAAGTTTTTATTGTTCATGGTGAAGAGGAACAATCAAATGTTTTAAGAACTAATATTAAAAAGATGAATATCAAAGTTCAAGTACCAGCAAAAGGTGAAGTAGTCTATTTATCAACTAGAGAATAGAAGTGATTTTTCTTGTAAAAAATAAGGTTTGATACTGAGATAATTTAAATATGAAGATAAGTAATATCCTTAAACAAAACAACAAAGGTGTAGCTTTTGAATTTTTTCCACCTAAAAGTGAGAAGGGTAGGGATGCGCTTATTCGAACAGTTAAGGCTTTAAAAGGGTCTAATCCGCTGTATACTTCTATGACTTGTGGAGCTGGTGGAACTACTAAAGAAATAACTCAAAATGCAGTTTCCTTGCTTTTAGAGGAGAGAGGATTAGAGGTCGTACCTCATTTAACTTGTCTTGGCTTATCGTCAGAAAGCCTTACAGAACTTTTAGATAATTATAAGTTCAAGGGGATTGACAATATTATGGCTTTACGTGGCGATCCTCCAGAAGGTATTAGTGACTTTAATTTTTCAAGCCAAGATTTTTCTTATGCTGTAAATTTGGTTAAGTCGATAAAAGAATATGGGCATTTTTGTATTGGAGTAGCTGTGTATCCTGAAGGACATATTGAAGCTTCTTCTCTTGATGATGATTTAGAATATGCTAAACAGAAAATTGATGCTGGAGCTGATTTTGCTGTGACTCAAATGTTTTTTGATAATACTCATTACTATAGATTATTAGATAAGATGCAGAAGAAGAGTATTAATATTCCAATTTTACCGGGAATCCTACCTTTAACTGATATTGCTAAAGTTAAACAATTTGCTTCTATTTGTCATACCACGATTCCTAAACATATTGAAGAGGCTATGGCTAGTTTTGCTAACAAACCTCAAGAACAAGAAGAGGCTGGGATTAATTTTACGATAAAACAATGCCAAGATTTGGCGAAAAATGGGGTTGGAAAGATTCATTTTTTCACTCTTAACAAACCAAAAATAATTAATACCATCTTAGAAGCCATTTAGATTTTTACTTTCATACCTTTGGCACCCCTTTTTAGTGCTTGACAAAATATACAAATCAGTATATTATCTAGAGTATGATTTCTATTGATAAAATTAAGAAAAAGGCAGAACGAGAAGGCGTAAACGTTAATTTTGTGTTTAAAGAATATCTTCATTTTCTTGTTTTGGAATATCTTTTCGAAAAAGGTTGTTTTTTTAATCTTATATTTCAGGGCGGTACAGCTTTACGATTTGTTTATAAAGGCGTTAGGTATTCAGAAGATTTAGACTTTGTTTTAAAGAAAAAGGATGGCCATTTTCTTGAAGGCTTCTTTGAAGGCCGTCTGAAGCAACTGCCGGCATATGTTAATAGATTTATCCCTTTTATTAAAAACGTCCAGCTAAAAGTTCAAAAGGATACTCTAACTTTTAAAAGATTTAATCTTATCTTAGAATTAGAAGGCTTTAAGGCAAAGGATAAAACAAATATTGAAATTGTCAATATTCCTTCTTACGAGAACCAAGTAGTTATTCTCGAGCGGGAAGATATTGCGATTAATCCAGCTATTGCAGTGGAAACCCCTCATGAAATCCTGAGTGATAAATTTGTAGCTCTCGCCGCTAGGCGTTATCTCAAAGGCAGGGATATTTGGGACATTTATTTTATTTTGAAAACATTAAAAGTTCCTTTAGACAAGAAAATAGAAAAGTTGGTCGTTAAAAAAATTGCTGATTACGGCATGAGCTTAAATGAATTCATTACAGGTTTTAAAAATAATCTTTGTTTGTTAAAAAAAGAAGGATATGAAATCCTAAAAGAGGAAATGGATAAATTCTTGCCTTTTGCTTACAGGGCTGTATTCAAAACTAAATACAAAGAGATTGTTTCATTTGTATGGACGAGGTCGACTAATTTGCTTAAAGAGATTATAAAATGATGAAATTAGAAGATTGGTTAAAATTTTTTAAAGAGCATAGTGATATCAAGATTTTTCATTTCAATCATTTTAAAATGTTCAGTAATATGAAAAGTCATAGTTTAAGAATTGCTCTTAAAAGATTAGCCGATAAAAATATTATTAAAAGGGTTTGCCGTGGTTATTATGCTAATCCCTTTTCCATACCAACAATAGAGGAAATTTCCGCGCAGATTTATAAACCCAGCTACGTTTCTTTAGAATCGGTTCTATCTAATAACGGTATTTTAAGCCAGATTCCTCAAGCTTTAACTTGTGTTACTGCTAAGACGCCAAGGGTTTTCGATACTGTGTTTGGAACTATTGAATACCGGCAAATTAAGAAAACATATTTTTGGGGGTTGTACAAAGAAGGCAACTATCTAATTGCTGAGCCGGAAAAGGCTTTGGTGGATTTTATTTATTTCAGGAAGAAAAAAGACGTCGAAAGATCTATCTCAGGATTAGATTTTCGTAGTATTAACCGCAAGAAACTAAAAAATTATGCAGAAAAAATGGGAATTGAATTAAGAGGACACCTAACTTAATTTATTGGCCCAAAAGTACCACCTCCGCGGTGGTACTTTAATAGGGACGTAAGAATAATGAATGAACTAGAGCTTATTAAGAGATGCCTTCAAAAAGAGAAAAAAGCCTGGGATATATTTGTTCAGAAGTATTCAAGGCTGATTTACTGGGCTATACGAAAACGTCTAAGTATAAGCAGCTTTAAATTTAGCCAGGACGGTATCGATAGTATTTTCCAGGAGGTGTTTCTTTCAATTCTCGAAGGTGATAAACTCCGCCAATTAAGAGATGCCAAGATGATTCCAGGCTGGTTGGCAATGATCGCTTCCAATAAAACGGTTGATTTTATGCGTCGCACAATCCGCGAAGACAGAAGGCTGGTTGTTGATATGCCGGTATTAAAAGACGATAATTTTAGACAAGAACTGCAGCAAAGAGATTTAATTGACTTAATCGGCAGCAGCATAAATGGTTTATCTGATAAAGCCAAAATTGTTATTTCTTTTAATCTTCTCCAGGGCCGGACCCATAAAGAGATTGCTAATATTATGAATATACCTGCAAACTCTGTTTCTACTATAATTGCCAGAGCTAAGGAGAAAATCAAGCAGGATTTAGAAAGAAAGGGAATAAAAGATTTATGAAAGAAAAAAGGCAGTCAGTTCGTCTATTATAGGTGGAGAGGGAAAATGGGAAAATTTGGAGTTTAAAAAATATGGATAAAATGGAGAAATTAATTAAGCAATATCTAGGAGAGAATTTAAATAAGATTGAAAGAACCGCTGACTGTCTTAATGAGCAAGTTTTAATCGATTACTTTCAGCGTAAGCTAGACAAGGAAGATTGCCGAAATGCTGAAAAACATCTTGTCGGCTGTGAGTTTTGTCGCAGCCAACTAGATTTGATTTTCCAAGCCGGCGAAGCCTATAAGCGCGATAAAGGTGAAAAAGTACCCGAAGAGCTTATTAAAAAAGCACAAGCATTGCTTAAGGCGGGTAAAGTAGGTGCGGGGCTTGCCCCCACCCGAAGGAAAGGGCTATTTCTTGTTGGCGCAATTGTATTTTTCGTTGCCTCGTTTTTTGTTCCCAAATATTTCTTTCAGTGTTTAGTCGTTACTCTTATTCTGGGAATGCGCTGGGCCTTTGAGAGCGAGGGCGGCCGTACGCTTATTATGGTGGTTGATTCCTGGCGGCGGCATTCTCATGATCAGGATGATGAAATTTCCCATCGTTTAAAGGATAAGTTTCCTTCTGCTCGTCGTTAACCTTCCTCATTTGTAAAAAAATAAAAGTTTTTGAAAGAATTTTGCCTTCTGCTTCGTCTATATAGTAAAGGAGGTGATTAAGATGATTTTGGATTTCAAAGTTACAAGGCTTCACAAATTCAATGGCGAGGGAGCAACAAAGGCGATGTGTGACATCTCTATTGCTGATGAGTTCCTAATAAAGGGATTTCGTATAGTCGAAGGCAAAAATGGCCTATTTGTCGGTGTACCTCGCGAAGCGGGCAAAGACGGCAAATGGTACGACAGCGCCTTTCCACTAACCGTCGAAACCCGGCAAGCCCTCAATGAAGCAGTCCTATCTGTTTACGAGGGAGAACAACCTGGGTAATGTACGATGAGTAATGTAGGGGCGGTTTGTCTGTGTCCGTTAGGGTACGAACCGTCCCTCATCTTGAAGTCACAAACCGATTAACATGGCAATTTAATATTGAAAATAAAATATGAGTAATGTCGTTAAATTTAATGATGAGAGGTATCCGCGGTTGCTTAGAGAGATAAAATCGCTGCCGGAGATACTTTACTATAAAGGAAATTGGGACAGCAGTATTTTTGAAAATTGCTTGGCAGTTGTTGGTTCAAGGAGGATGACAACTTACGGCAAACTTATTACCAATAAACTGGTATCTGAGATAGCAAGGGCTGGAATAACTATTGTTTCCGGATTTATGTTTGGAATTGATGCTACAGCTCATAAGGCGGCGATAGATGCTGGAGGCAGAACCATAGCAGTGATGCCTTGCGGTATTGGTATGATTCATCCCGGGTATCAGGAAGATTTATACAAAGAAATATTAGAGCACAAGGGACTTATTATTTCCGAATTTGAAGGCACTCATCCTCCTGGGCTTTGGACTTATCCCAAGCGAAATAAAATTGTTGCAGGACTTTCTTATGCAACCATGGTGGTTGAAGCTGGCCAGAAAAGTGGCTCTTTAATTACAGCAGGGCTTGCCAAGAAATATAAAAGGAGGCTTTTTGCAGTCCCCGGCCCTCTTACCAGTGCGCTTTCAAAGGGTACAGTACAATTAATTAAAGAAGGGGCGGAAATCGTGACTAGTGCAGAGGATATATTGGCAGGATATGATGTTAATCTAGGGGTGGGGCTTGTTCCCGCTCAAATAAAAGGATTAAACGAATTGGAACAAAATATAATCAAAAAAATACAAGAAGAGCCAATGGAGATAGATGTTTTGGCGCGTTTGATAGGGGCGGTTCATGAACCGCCCCTACATGTTTCAGAAATTGCGATTACGCTTTCGCTTATGCAGATAAAAGGATTAGTCTTTGAAGAAGGAGGAAAGTACTATGCTGATAAAAGTTTGTTCGGCGGCAAATTCAGGGCTTGAGACTATTGGGGTAGATGTAGAGGTTAACTTGGCAAATAGTGGTTTACCGGCTTTTGAGATTGTTGGTTTGCCTAGTAAGGCCGTAGATGAAAGCAGGGAAAGGGTCAAGACTGCGATTGTAAATTCCAACATCAAATTTCCGACAAAGAGGATTACTGTTAATTTAGCTCCGGCTGATGTTCCTAAAGAGGGTTCTTTCTATGATTTACCTATTGCTATTGGTGTTTTGGCATCGATTATGAGCTGTGAACTGCCAAAAAAGAGCCTTTTTTTTGGCGAACTCTCTCTTGACGGAACGCTTCGCCATACAAAAGGAGCATTGTTATTATCGTTATTTGCAAAGGAGAGAGGAATCAAAAATATATTTGTGCCTAAAGCTTCTGCAAATGAGGCAGCTATTATTAAAGGAGTTAGAGTATACCCTGTAGAAAGCATCAATCAATTGTTAGCATACCTTTTGGGCCAGATACCGCTTGAACCAGCTAAGTATAATGAAGCAAAGAGCGAATCTGTTCAAGCTGAGTTTGATATGGCTGAAATTTTAGGCCAGGAGCAAGCAAAGAGGGCAATGGAGATTTCAGCGGCTGGCGGTCATAATTTTTTGTTATTATGTACACAATAGAACATTTGAGTTTGAATTGGTGGCTCAATTGCCCTAAATGCTATACTACCATTCAACCTACTTTAATTTTTGCTTCAAAATAAACAGAGTGGTATAATAAAATTACTATGGGAATTTTAGTTGTTATAGTTATACTCTATTTCCTTCCATTCATTATGTCTTTATTCGGGGAGGAAGAAGATATCCCTGATATAGCTGTAGCGAGTCTTCTTATCGGATGGACAGTTATCTGGTGGTTTATTGGTTTATCTAAAGCTATTGATAGTATTGAGAGAAAAAGACAAAGGCTTGCCGATGAACAACAATGGCAAATAGACCAAGAATCTCAGGAAAAGTGGCAACGGGCAAGAGACGAAGAGATAGAAAACAAGTATAAGGGAAAACCTATAGAGACTATTCTATTTGCAAATGATTTGACTGATGGAGAGAAGGCAACATTAATTGCGGAACGAGGAAAATATACACTTGATGAAGCTCAGGAGTTAATTGTCGCTACAGTAAAAGAAGCAAGGAAAGCCAAACTTCAAGCAGCTAAACGCAAAATATCCAAAAAAGCTCAAGAGTTGCATGGTAACATTCCTTCCGATGACAGACAACCAATCCCAGAAGATGTCCAAAACCAGGTCTGGAACAGAGACAAGGGTAAATGTGTTAGATGTAGTAGCAAAGAGAAACTTGAGTTTGACCACATAATCCCATTTTCAAAGGGTGGTGCTAACACAACAAGGAATCTCCAGCTTTTGTGTGAGAAGTGTAATAGGAGCAAGAGTAATAATATCGGATAATGGCCTCTCATGGCGGGGGTTGCTTTTTGTTTTAGGGTGGTGTATGAAAAAACTAATTTATTTATTACTTGTGGCTATGTTAGTTAGTGGTTGTACGTCTTCTTTTATGGTGTATCAAAAACAAGATTGGCAGATAGACTATTTTCAAGATTCAAAATGCTTTAAAAAAATTACAGTGAAGGCTTCTTATCCAGAGACTTTTAAGGTCGTGATAAGTGTTTTTAGAGATTTAAGTATCAATATATTAAAAAAAGATTATGAGAAAGGTAGCATATTTGGTTCCCGTTCTCCTTACTTGCGTTATAATTATTATGGGGCATTTTTTAAAGAGATAAACAAGAATGAAATTGAGATAATACTTAAGGCAAACCACATTGCAATATCAAGCGGACTGTATCTAGAAAATGAATTTATTCTTTCTCAAATACAAAAAGAATTAGAATTCCAGAGGGTTATAAATGCAGACGAATAAAAAGATATATATTTTTGTAATGTTGTGGTTTTCGTTTTTTATAGGTTGCGCTACTCCGGTTCAACGAACAGAAGCTTGGATAGAAGGGATGAAAAAATTTTCCTATTTTGAAGAAGTAACAGTAGAAGCTTCATATCGAGAATGTTTTAAGGCTACAATTAGTGTTTTTCGGGATTGGAATAGGACGATAGTAATAAAAGATTATAATAAAAAAATGATTTTTGCTAGGTACGAGGCCTCATTTCCGTCAGCCTATTATAACTATTATGCTGTATTTTTTAACCCAGAAGAAGTAAAAAAGACAAAAGTAATACTTAAAGGCAAGGGTATGTTTTCTAAAACAAAATTATTCTTGGAAAGAATAAAGAAGGAAATAGAATTACAGCGAGAGCTGAAAGAGTAATTAAAGAACATCTACTTAATGGGTAATAGAAGATGTAATTTACTAAAAAGGAGGTGGAAGATGAAAAAACTAATTTTACTAACTATATTAAGTCTATGTTTTTTTGGTTGTGCATCAGCACTTTTTAGTATCGTTCCAGATTATTGGGATAACCCATATCATTCTTTAAGTTGGGATAAAGATTCTGATTATTGTGAAGCTTACGCATTGGCTAATGATAATGGTACTTCTTTAAATTATTATTATCAATTCAAGTATTGTATGATGGAAAAAGGATATGAAAGGAGATAGAAAAGATGACAAAAGGTGAAAGAATCGGTGGATTAATTTTAGCCTCACCATTTTTACTGATATTCTTTATCATTGTAGGAATAATAGCTTCAAGTGACTCTACAGGTAATTTTGCAAAAGACTGCCCTATAATAGAAGTAAAAGAAGAGAAAGACTGTACGTTTTATGTTGCTGGTGAAGGATGGGTAAATGATTTTTGTTCAAACGCAGATAAATATAAGGGATACTCTAAAAATTAATATATAATATTAATATGGTGAAAGGAGTAAAATGGAAAATCTGGAAAAGGGAACAATAAAGATAGCGTCTAGTAGTCTCTTGTGGGTATTTCTTTTTTTAATACTGTTTTGCTTTCTAATTTCATTTCTATCAGGTGACTTTTCAAAGGATAAGGTCCCTGACAAATATAGTTCTTCAAATAAATCGTACCCAAAAAAAGTTGTCCCAGACAATAGATGGTTAGAGCTTATACCAGAAGTTTCAGTTCCTATGTATACCCCAGTTGATAGAGCAAGAATGTTGAGTGGTGAAAAGAATGTTAAACCACTATACCGCAATTAAAAGGAAGAAATAATGAAGAATAAGGAAAATAAAGTTCAAGGTCTAGTGGATATTATTTTCGATATCCAAAACTCGTCTGCTAAACAGGTGGCTACAATGGACGGGTTTAAGAAATCAGAACTCCCCGATGAAACAATAACTGACATACTAAATGAATTTTTAATATTCAATGTACATCAATTCAATAGACTTCTCTTTGATTTGTTTGAAGTAAGCGAAAGGGATGAAATAATGGATGCCGTAACATCTAAGGTGCATGAGCACTTAACATATCTTAGTTCTAAATCACCGAGTGAAATTGATAATAATCTTACAGAAAGAGAGTCCCATAGAAGAGAGTATTTTAAATTAAAAACAAAACATTTCATTACTTCATGTAATACAAGAGAGGTGGAGTATGCACAGTATAAAATTAAGGCAGAAAAAGATGAGAGTTTAGAGGGAACTTTACTTTGGGAATTCGGTAAGAAAATTGTAGATATAGCAGGGCAACCGAGAAATGCATTCCTTATTATTAAAATTATCAATATTGATACAGCGTGTCGTATAAATTTTGCTGAACAAATAAAGAAAGTGTTAGAAAGCTAGTGCCTGGGCAATAAAAACCTTGAGGAAGAAATAAGGAGGCTATATGAAGAAATGTCCATTTTGTGCTGAAGAAATACAGGATGAAGCTATTAAGTGTAGACATTGTGGAGAATTTTTAGAAGAAAAAGCGAAGGAGGTGGGGTTAGATAGAACAGCCAACGTAACAGGAAAGACGAAGGTTTGTGGAAATTGTGGTGCTTCGCTAGAAGACATTGCGACGAAATGCCCTCAGTGTGGGAAAAACGTTTGTAGGAATTGCGGTAATATTTTAGGATTTGGCGTAACAAAATGCCCTAAATGTGGGGCACCAACGGGGTGGGGTGTTTCACAAGGGTGTGGTTGTTTATTACTTGTAGTAGGATTTGTAATGTTAGTAATTTCAATAGTATTATTGGGTGTTCTATAATGCTCATCGTAAACAAGAAAGGAGGGTTATTATGGAAGTATTAGTAATTGCAATTCTTATCGGTTTGATTCCTGCTACTATTGCACGAAATAAAGGGAAAAGTTTTATTGTGTGGTGGATTTATGGAGCTGCTATTTTCATTGTGGCTATTATTCACGCCCTGTTGTTGAAGCCAAATCAAGCCCTAATTGAGAAGAGGCAGATAAACGAAGGAATGAAAAAATGTCCCTATTGTGCGGAAATGATACAAGACATCGCAGTTAAGTGCAGGCACTGTGGGGAGTTTTTAAAGGGAGAAAAATCAATAGTAACAGAAGAAGAAACAGCAAGCAGACATCCACAATAGAACAAGGAGTTTATTTTCCACGCAAAAGATAGAAGCGGATAAGGATGGCACTATTGAAGCGACAAATCAAGACGATGCTTTAAGGGAATTGGAAGCACAAGGGTTATTTGTAATCTCTATTGAATGATGGAAGCTGAAGAAGAAAAGCCAGAGATAGACAAAGAAGTTTATGTTGGCAAAGTAAGATATAAAATGAGAAAAGTGTTGCTATCGTCACTTGCAATTATATTTGGGGGATTAATCTATATCTTTTGGCGCTCCGAATCCTTAATGATGTTTAGTTGGTTCAAGGAATTACATATTTATAGTTTCGTCGAATATCTACGAAATGTCACTCAGCCATGCTCCAATTTATTTCCTCGCTGGTTCTACTATTCACTACCAAATGCATTATGGTTCTTCAGTGGGATACTGCTTTTTCATGCTATTTGGGATAATAAAAAGTATTTACATCAGAGAATTTTTTGGCTTACAGTGTTTGTGTCTCTTGTGTTAGGTTCAGAAGCCTCTCAGTTTTTTGCTATCATTCCAGGAACATTTGATATCATCGACTTACTATTAATTTTTCTTGCTTGGTTGATGGCTTTGGCGGTCATTAATAGAGACAAAAATATTATAGGAGGTAAAGAATATGAAAGAAAACTTGCGTAAACACTTGTGGTCGCTTATTGCATTATCAGTTCTAATTATCTTTGCTGTAGGCAGTACAGATACAGACATGGGAAGCAATTCAGTTTCAGGTTCTTCTCATACAACAGGTTTTAAGTTGGCAGTTATTGATGGAAATTATGGAGTAACAGAACAAACTACAATAGTTCAACAATTTAATATAGTTCTCGGAAAGTTAGCTCATAAGATGAGCACAACCAAAGAAGATATCGCAGATGCAGCAGTAGCAGTACAAGATAGGCTCAAAGAGGGGTATAGTATAGAAGTTTCTTTAAAATCAATATTGGGAAACGCTTGTTTATTAACAGATTCTTATAATGATGTAACAGATTTATTTGTAGCAGTATTAAATGAATACAAATATTAAAGCAAGAATGATTAGAACGAGATAAGAGCTATTTAAAATGAAAAAAATAATTCTCATATTATTAGGTTTATTATTTATTGGCAATCTATATGCAGAAAATTTAAACATAGTAACAAGAGTAATAGACGGAGACACTATTGTTATCAATAATAAAGAAAAAATTAGATTGATTGGAGTAGATACTCCCGAAAGTGTTCATCCTAGTAAATCAGTAGAATACTTTGCTAAAGAGGCTTCCGTTTTTACTAAACGAATATGCGAAGATAAAGTTGTTAAATTAGAGTATGATTGGCAAAGATATGACAAATATGGAAGAACTTTGGCCTATGTTTATTTAGAAGATGGGACTTTTATCAATGCAGAAATAATTAAACAAGGTTACGGATTTGTCTATACAAAGTTTCCATTTAAATACATGATTGAATTTAAAAAATATCAGCAACTAGCTAGGGAAGAGGAAAGAGGATTATGGAAAAAGGAGTAAAATGAAAAAATGGAAAAGCCGGAAAAGAGAATAATAAAGAGGGCGTTTAGTAGTCTCTTATGGGCATTTCTTTTTTTAATACTGTTTTGCTTTCTAATTTCATTTCTATCAGGTGACTTTTCAGAGGTTAAGGTCTCTGAGAAATATATTTCTTCAAATGAAGGACTCACGACTGTATCAACGACTGATTTAATGATGAGAATCAAATCACATATGCCTAGTGAGAAATTAGAAAGAATGGAAGCTACTTTTGGGAAAGGTTCTTGGAAGGAAAAAAGGTTTAGAGAAAATACAGTTATCAAAGCTCATTATGGTAGTAAACATATGAATGGATATTGGTTTGTAAAAAATGGTAATATTACTTGTATTAATGGGTGGGCTAAGACCTGGACGCCAAATTTACCTTGGGCTCCTACTAATATACAAGTGGATGATGTAGAGAGTTTGTTTTAGTAAAAGATTAGCCTAAAAGGAGGAAGAATGTTTTTAAAATTGACATTGATAGTAGCGCTTATTTGGCTTTTTGGAATTTGGATAAAGGAAAACAAGAGTAAAAACAAGAAAGTCAAATCCTCAGTAAGTTCCAACGCCGACTCGATATCCACCAAAGAGCCAAGAAAAGTTTTTGTAATAATTTTTAGAATAGTTTCTGGATTGATTATATTGCTTATATGCTTTATTACTATCGAAGCAATGCTTTATTCTTCGCGCCATAGCGTTACAGTTAAGACAGCCCCGAAAGATGGAAAATATGCAGCTTGGACAGCAGCTAAACTAATCATAACTCAACGTCTTCCATATCCAACTACAGTAAAGTTCCCTCCTTATAATCCTAAACTATTCGAGCAGTCAGGAAATCATCAATATTCTATTTATTCTTATGTTGATTTTGAGAATAGTTTTGGAGTAATAGTTAGACGAGAATTTATAGCAAAAATTGGAAAAACAGATACTCACTGGATAATAAAACATATATCGTGGGGGCGAATGAACCAAATAATAGAATAATTTGGATGGCTGTAACAATTAGAAAAACAGGTATAGATTAGATGGTAGAAAATATATTGTGGTAGAGAAGTAGGAAGAGTAGAGGGCAGGTTAGGAATGACCAAGTTTTTTGGAAAAGAGGTATGCAATTTGCTTACTAAAAAAAAGATAAGATTTTAAATGAATGAAGTGAAAGATAGAGATAAAAAGGCATCTAAAACTGGATAAATATCAGAGTTTATAGAATTTGGAAAACCTATTGAAATATAAGGGATAATTAAGAATTCCGTTGTGACTTTTTATAAGGAATTTAAAACCTGTACACTAAACAAAATTAGAGATTTTAACCTTCCGTAGTAGTTTTAGACCTTTCTGATTTAGCCAAATATTGCTTTTGTAGGCGATGTTTTTGGATAATTATTATCCTTAGATATCGTCTTTTTTTATTGAGGGAAAATTTGATGAAATTGACAAAATTCTAGAATAACCAAAATATTGTTCAAAAAAATGTTTGAAACCCTTGTTCTAGACGTTTCTAAACCCCTTTCCAGTGGGTTATAAGCGTGAAATTTAAACGAAACGGGGCTTATGTATAGGATTACCTTAGTATAAACCGAAAACGCAAAATAAGGCGTTTAAAATGAATGGGAGGAGTGGGAAATGGTACACCAATATAATATTTCATCAATATTTTTTATTGATTCAAACTAAGAATTTATAAAAATAATATATCATATAAACATAAGCAAATGAATTTAAATTACTTGATTCCTAAAGCATGATATCAATGAATGATTAGCTTAATTGGGTTTATCAATTAAAAAAACACCCAAATTTTAATAAAGTGAGAAAAATAATATATAATATTATTATAAGAACAACAAGATATTATAAATTGTTAAATATTTTTATAAGTAATTGAAAGACAAAGGTTTAACTACAAATAAAATTATAATTCATTATAATAAAAAGGTATAATTTAATAAAAAAAGAATGCCAGCATTATCATCCCAAAATAATATACAATATAAATGAGAAGCAAAAACATAAATGAAACGGGCAAAAATCTTAAAAAAAGGAGTGGAAAATGAGCAGTATCAAAGAGACTCTTGGCAACTTTATAATCTCAAAGTCACGATTTTTTGATTTACCGGATGGAAATGAAGCTATTGTTAAATTATTGTCTGCTGAGCCAGTTACCACTAATTTTAAGGGCAAGCAAGTTGAAGCTATTCGATATCACTTTGAAGTTGAAGGAAAAGAGAGGGTTTGGGACCGCACATCTAGGGAGCTTGCAAAACAAATGTCTAATTTTTCCGAAGGAGATTCAATAAGAATTAAAAGAATTGGTAAAGGTAACCAAACCAAATATGATGTTAAAAAAGTTGGATGATTTTGGCCGAGTCCCTATTTATTCCCTCATCGCTCTGACCTGTTTACTCTGTCAACGATGGCCTACACAAGCATTTAGGGATTCGGCTTTACTGTATTATTTAATATTATTCCAAGTAACTATAGATAATGCTTGGAAGGGATAAAAGAGTAAAGCTAAAGATAAAACAAATATAAACATGTTTATATATATACAATCAGATGAAATATTTAATAAATAAGACGCGTAAACACCTTTTATGGAAGGATGAATTATATGATATTAAAGATAGCACAAAACATACCTTTTTACTTCTTAAATACGCTGAAGTTTATAGATACACAAAAAACACTCTTAGACTTCATATTTGGAGCACTTCAAAGCTATCCCAGTTGCTTAAAAAGGGGTTGATTTACGACGTAACTACCCTTGATGAGGGTTTCACCATAGCAGATGCTAAAGTAACGGATTTACCCCATTTAATTGCACTGGGGACTTTTAAGAGGAGGCCTAACATAAATGGTAAGTGGATTAAAAGTAGGGAAAAAATATTAGCTCATAGAATTCTTCCTTATAAACCAGTGATATTTAAGTAAGTTTTGAGCATTTTTTGGATACTAGAATAGTTAATTAGTATGGAAAGAAGATTTTTAAATATAGCAGAATTATCGCAATATTTATCAGTTAAAAAAAATTAGATTAAAAAATGATGGGCTTAGGATATTAGCAGATAGCATATTAGAAAAAAGACGGTTGGATAAAAAATAACAGCTTGAAAAGGTTAGTAAATAATTTTAGAGAGAGGCTTATAAGTAATGAAAAATAAATCGTTAGACCATAGTAAAGAAGAAAAGCATTGCCAACCTTCTTTTTTTGTTACTTTGGAATACGAGCCAGTGGAAAATACTGAAGACAGACTTTCTAAAATATTCGAGTTTCTTTTGGAAGATAATCAGTCTGAAAATAGTTGTTTACAAACGTAATTTACCGTTGTAATATATAATTATGAAGGATTATATGTCAGTTAAAGAAGCGTCAGAAATATTAAACTGTACTCGTCAGGAAATAGTAAGAAAGATTTGGAGAGGATTCATCAAAGCCGAGAGAGTAGGAAAAGCCTATATTATCCACAAGAAAGAAATTGATAAACTAAAAAAGAAGAAAAAATGAAAGTCGCATTATATGGACGTGTAAGCAGTGAGAAACAAGAAAAACAAGAAACAATTGGGTCTCAACTTGTGGCTTTGCGAGATTATGCTCAGAAAAATAACTATACTATCCATGAGGAGTATTTAGATAACGGTTATTCAGGAGAATTACTCGCAAGACCTGCATTAGATAAGTTGAGAGATGATGCTAAAAAGAAATTATTCAATGCAATTTTAATTCATTCCCCTGACCGATTAGCGCGTAAATATATTTATTCGGGTTTAGTACAGGAAGAACTTAAGAAATCCGAAATTAATATCATATTTTTAAATAGGCCAGATAGCAAAGACACGCCTGAAGAAAATCTTTTATCAGGCATACAAGGCTTAATCGCTGAATTCGAGAAGGCAAAGATATTAGAACGAACTCGTAGAGGCAAATTGCATAAAGCAAAAAATGGCTTTTTAGTTGGGAGCATAGCACCATTCGGCTATCGTTATATCAAAGGTGATAGAAGCAAAAATGCTGTAGGATATTATGAAATAGTGGAGAAAGAAACTAAAACGGTTAGACTGATATTTGATTTATTTGTAAATAAAGGCTTAAGCGTGAGAGGAGTAGTAAGAGAGTTAACTTACAAAGGAATATCCCCACGTAAAGGAGCTAAGAAATGGGGCGCAAGTAGCGTGCATAGAATTATTAGAAATGAGACATATACAGGAATTGCTTATTACAATAAGAATGTATTAGTTGAGCCTACAAATAAGGATGATACTAAATATAGAAGAGCTAGGAAAACAAGTCATAGGTTAAGGCCTAAAAATCAATGGATACCTATAAAATTACCAGATAATCTTATAATAATCGATAAAAAAACCTTCGATTTAGCTCAAAAGCAATTAAAAAGAAACTCTGAGCTATCTCCGAGAAATGTAAAGTATAATTATTTATTGAGAGGCCTTATAAAATGCGGTTATTGTGATTCCCTTTATAGAGGAGAGCCATGTCATAGCGTCTTATATTATAGGTGCAGTAATAGAGATAGAAACTTTCCTTTACCAAGAGATTGCAAGGCATATATGGTTAAGGCAGAAAACATAGAAAAGGTAGTTTGGGATAAATTTTGCGAAGCTATCAAAAATCCTCGCTTGATAACTGAACAGGTTGCTAAGTTAAAAGAGAAAGTGGGCAGAAGCAAGGATACGCTGAAAAGGGATGTCAAGGCCATAGATAAAGATATTAAGAATATAGACGATGAAGAAAGTCGGTTGCTTGATGCCTATAGAGAGAAAGTTATTACTATGGAACAGTTAAAAGAACAAATGGCTAAGGTTAAAGAGAGAAGAGGCCAATTAGGTGAAGAAAAGCAAAAGCTATCATCCAAGCAAGAAAGTAGCCAGTCTCTTATATCATCTAAGAGCACTATAAAAGATTATTGTAAGCAGATAGAAAGGAGACTAAATAATGTAAAGGATGACTTTAATGGTAAGCGATATTTGTTGTCTTTGGCTATAAATAAAATTTCTTTAAGAAACAAAGAAGTCACGATAAAAGGGATAATCCCTGCTTATCCTATTCATAACAAAAGTGTTCTTCCACATTCTGGTAATATTGCGTCCTTAATACCTTTATGGTTGGCAGTCCCGGTTCGGGAAAAACCATGCTAGCGAGAGCTCTCCCTGGCATTCTACCGACTTTGGCTGAAAGAGAGTCTCTTGAGGTTACAAAAATTTACTCAGCCTCGGGACGTATCCCTCCTGAGGGTTCACTTATTAGAATACGCCCTTTTAGAGCACCTCATCATACAATTTCTCAAGTTGGGCTTATTGGTGGGGGCTCAAGACCTCAGCCTGGAGAAATAAGCTTAGCTCATCGAGGAGTATTGTTTTTAGATGAGTTTAATGAATTTCCCCGAGGAGCTTTGGAAGCTTTAAGGCAGCCAATGGAGGACGGCCACCTTACAATTTCAAGAAGCAGAGAAAGGGTTTGCTATCCTTCACGATTTATATTAGTTGCTTCAGCCAATCCTTGTCCTTGCGGCTATTTATATCACCCTAAGAAATCGTGTATTTGCACACAAAGGGAGATAGAAAAGTATAAGAAAAGAGTTTCCGGGCCGCTCTTAGACCGCATTGACCTTTATATAGAGGTACCGGTGGTTGACATTAAGGAACTTTCCGAGGGCAGCCTTGCTCCTACATCCGCCGAAATAAGAGTCCGTGTAGAAAAGGCAAGAAAAATCCAAAAAAATCGGTTTAAAGAAAAAGACATCTATACCAATGCTGAAATGAAAAATGTTCATATTAAAAAATACTGTTTTCTGTCAAAAGAAGTTAAACAACTGCTCTTGCAGGCTGGAATGGCTTTTCAACTTTCAGCACGTTCCTATTTTAAAATGATAAAAGTCGCACGAACTATTGCTGACTTGGAAGACTCAGAAG
>JAVCBZ010000071.1 GCA_030765735.1 Candidatus Susulua stagnicola
TTAAAGCAAAAGGTTGATCTTTCAATTTTTCAGAGAGCTTTTTCAATTGGCTTAAATTACCAAAAATAAGAACAGAAGTTTTTATATTTTTTAGCAGAGCTTTTCGCTCCAAAGCTGCATCACTTCCCAAAGAAAGAAGTTGCTGTTTTATTATATTTGCTTCCCAAGATTTAATTCCTTCGATTTTAAATACTGTATGTATGCTTTTAGGGGATAAGATATCAACACCCTCAGGGCTAACACCCAGGAAAGACATTATTTCTCGAGCTTCTTTTTCATTTTTTATTTTTAGGGGGGTTACTTTCATTTTTTAAATCAATTATACGCTTAACCTCTTGAACATCTAATACTTCCTTTTCTAACAAAGCATCAGCTAATAATCTAAGTTGTTTTTTATTTTCCTCAATTAACTTTTTAGCCCGTTGATAACATTCACCAACAATACGTTTTACTTCTTCGTCAATAATCTTAGCTGTTTCTTCGCTATAATCCTTTTCATGCCCTAAATCTCTTCCTAAAAATACAGGTCCATGACTACTACCTAAAGTATAGTTTCCTAAACGTTCGCTCATTCCATAATCACAAATCATCTTTCTAGCTATGCGAGCAACCTCTGCTAAATCATTCATCGCTCCAGTAGTAATGTCTCCTAAATTCACCTCTTCAGAAACTCTTCCGCCTAAAGCAACAACTATCATTCCTAAAAGCTCACTTTTAGATTTATACCACCGGTCTTCTACCGGAGGTGAAAAGGTATAACCACCAGCCATACCCCGAGGTATAATTGAAACTTTGCTCATTGAATCAACCTCAGGAATTAATAAAGACAATAAAGCATGTCCAGACTCATGAAAAGCAGTTAATTCTTTCTCATGCTTAGAAATTATTCTACTCTTCTTCTCTGGCCCCATCATCACTCTTTCAATTGATTCTTCAAGCTCTGATTGCCCAACAGCATCCTTATCATGCCTAGCTGCTAGGAGGGCTGATTCATTGCTAAGACTCTCTAAATCTGCACCTGAAAAACCTGGAGTTTTTTTAGCTATTGCCTCTAAGTCAATATTCTTAGCTAACTTTATCTTTTTAGTATGGACATCTAAGATTTCTTTTCTTCCTTTAATATCAGGAGTATAAATTACAATATGACGGTCAAATCTGCCTGGCCTAAGAAGTGCTGGGTCTAAGACATCAGGTCGATTAGTTGCAGCCATAACAATTATTCCAGCTTGAGTTTGAAAGCCATCCATTTCAGTAAGCAATTGGTTTAAAGTCTGTTCTCTCTCATCATGCCCACCACCTACACCAGCAAAACGTTGTCTTCCAACAGCATCTATCTCATCGATAAAAATAATACATCCTTTCTTTTCAATATTGGCAGCTTTTTTAGCCTGACCAAATAAATCTCTTACCCTTGAAGCTCCTACACCTACAAACATCTCAACAAAATCAGAACCACTAATACTAAAAAAAGGAACTTTAGCTTCACCAGCAACAGCTTTAGCTAAAAGAGTTTTTCCACAGCCTGGAGGTCCAACTAACAAAACTCCTTTAGGGAATCTTCCACCTAAGCGTTGAAATTTCTTAGGATCCTTTAAAAACTCTATTACTTCTTGCAACTCTTCTTTAGCTTCATCTATACCAGCTACATCATCAAAAGTAATCTGGGGTGCTTTTTCTTTATCTAAAGAGGCTGCTCTTGATTTTCCAAATGACCAAACTTTTGACCCCATCTGGTTTCCCTTACGAGAAAAATACCAAAGAAAAAGAATGAAAATAAGCATCGGACCAAAAAAGTAAAATAAGTTTGTCCAAACATTTTTAGAAGGCACTACTTCAAACTTATTCACATTCTTACGCAAAAGTTTAATAATCTCTTTATCGTCAACAGGGATATAAAGATAAAAACGACCGCTTCCTTTGCTAGAAACATATTCTCCTTGAACAAAGTTTTCACTCAATTTGACCCATTCAATGGTAGGATCTTCAAGATTATTTTCAAGAGAATAGTAAAATTCATTATAGGAAAGTTTCTTTACTACTCCTCCAATCCCAGTGCTAAAAAGGCTTACCATCCAAACTAGCCCAAGAAAAATAAGGACCAAAAAGAAAATTTTCCTTAAAAAGTCTGGTTTTTGAGGCTCTTTTTTCTTATCCATCGTTAGCTATTATACTGTATCGAATTATAAAATCAAGGATTGAATCAAAAGGGTTTTTTCTTCTTTCTTTACTATAATCTCAGGTAAATCAACAACGCTCCCCTTTGGCCGTTTAAAAATTAAATCTCGTAACTCATCAAGATGCTTGGCTTCAAGTCTTCGCGTATTGCCTTTTAACTCCTCAATAGCAATACGCACTACATTGTTAAATATAGCTGGAGATAAAATTACTAAACCTTTTAAATCCAAACAAATGCCATTGCTTGTTTCTTTTCGCTTAATGCTGAGAAACTTCTCATATGAAAAAGAGTAAATAAAATCATAATCCAGAGAAACATTTGAAGCTAAATTATTTAAATTACTTACTACATTAGGATTAAGCTCTTTGAGTAAGGGCAACAATTTCAATCTTACTTTATTGCGAAAAAATTTATCTTCAAAATTACTCTTATCTGTACAAAAAGGTATTTTTTTCTCTTCTAACCATTTAATAATATCTTTTTTCCTGATCTCAACTAATGGTCGGATAACAGTCAAGCTTCTAAATTTAGTTTTAGGCAAAAATCCTCTTAAGCCCTTTAAGCCTGAGCCACGAATCATTCGCATTAATACTGTTTCAGCTAAATCATCTTTATGATGAGCTAAAGCAATCTTTTTGATTTTAGTTTGACGAGAAACCTTCATGAAGAAATCTAAACGTAAATTTCTTGCTGTTTGCTCTAGAGAGTTTCCATTAAAAAAACTCTGCACATCCTTCTTCTCGCTTATAAATTTTACCTTTAGTCTTAAGCAAAGCTTACGTATAAACTCCTCTTCGGCATCAGCTTCTTCTCTTAAACTATGATTGAAATGGACACAAACTAATTGTAATTTATAGTCCTTTGCAATTTTTAAAAACTGATAAAGCATATATACTGAATCCGGACCACCAGAGACTCCAAGAATTAGTTTAGCCTTCTTTCTTAACAAATCATATTTTTCTAAAGTATTTTTGAAAATTATTTCCATGGTTTCAATATTATATCACATTTGCTATAATGCTCTCATGAATATTTTAGCTATAAACCCCTGGATAGTAGATTTCGCTGCTTATGATTTTTGGCTTAAACCTTATGGTTTTCTAGCTCTTCTGACCTATCTTAAAAATAAAGGTTTAAACATAAGCTACATAGACTGCTTAAACAATAAAATTACCAATGCTAACTTTGGAAGAGGGAAATACTATTCAGAAATTATTGAAAAGCCTTTAGCCTTAAAATCCGTTCCCCGTTATTTCAAACGTTATGGAATAACTCTTGATCAGTTCAGAGAATATATAGCAAATAAAAACCCTGACTACATTCTTATTACCTCTTCAATGACTTACTGGTATCCAGGGATTATTGATGCAGTAAACATATTAAAAAAAGAATTTCCTAAAGTTAAAATAATTTTAGGCGGAACTTATGCTACCCTCTTACCAAAACATGCCAAGAAAACAACTGGTTGTGATTTTATTTTTGAAAACTATTTGTTAGAAGACTTCTTTAAGCTCTTAAAAGTAAAATTAAATCTCGAAGAATTATTGTCAACATTTCCCTCTTATAATGAATTTTACCCTACTCTAGATTACATCGTTTTGCGAACCTCTTGGGGTTGTCCTTTTGAATGTGATTTCTGCGCTATAAAAAAAACTTCCTTTAAATTTTTTAGATTAAATATTCAGAGTGTTATAAATTTTATTCTTAAGTACCACCACCAAGGAATAAAAGATTTCGTTCTTTATGATGATGCTTTTCTTTACGAACCAAACTATGCTAAAGAACTCTTAAGAAAGATTGATAACTTAAATTTAAATCTTAATTTCCATACTCCCAATGCTCTTCACTTAAGATTCCTTGACAAAGAAATTGCTAATCTGCTTAAAAAAACAGGATTTATTAATCCTCACTTCGGATTAGAAACTTTAAATCCAAAACTTCAAAAATTATGGGGCGACAAAGTAAAAAAAGACGACTTGATAAAAGGAGCCAATTGGCTAAGGCAAGCCGGATTTAGGAATGGTGAATTCAGCGCATACCTATTATTAGGCTACCCCAATCAAAACTTAAACGAATTAAAGAGTGATGTTGATTTCTTAAATAGTTTAGGAGCTAGGGCAGCCTTAGCTGAATTCTCTCCTACGCCACAAACAAAAATATTTCAAGAATATAAAGAAGACCTTAATGAGCCTCTTTTGCATAATAACTCTATATTCGGTTTTTTTCAAAAGGAAAAGATAAAAGACTTCTGGAAAATAAAAAATTACACAAGAGAATCAAACAAAAAATTAAACCCTTAAAAAACTACTTCTTAGAAACAAAAAGATTATTCTTAATATAAAATCTTAGCAGTAAATTCTTTGATTTAGTAGCATAATCAACACCAACCCTTTTTGTCTTGACTATATTAAAATCTTTATCTTCTGGTGAAGAGATAAAAATATCTTTAGATGTAATCTCTTTTCCTAAAAAACTCTTATCAATCAAAAAGCTTTGGGTCCAACGACCAGGACCATTAGTTAATTTTTCTTCTTTTTCTACTCCTCTTCTCTTCTTCATTACTTCAATACCGCGAATAGGCTCAATAGCTCTTATAAATACTGCTTGTGGATCATTCTTTTTAGATACTACAATATTAAAACACCAATATTTACCATAAATAAGATAAATATAGATAACTCCTCCTTGACCATAAAGAGTTTTATTGCGTGGAGTAATCTTCCCACCAAAACTATGGGAAGCATCATCGCTTATCCCTAAATAGGCTTCAGTTTCAACTATTTTTCCAATTAAGGTTTGTTTTTTAGTTTTAAAAGTTAAATAATCACCAAGAATGTTTTTTGCTATATCCTTGGCTCCTTGATAAAAGAAAGCCTTACTTCTCTTCTTGAGTTTTAGCTTCTTCATATTTAGAAAGGCTCCAACCTCTAAGACGATCAGCTTTGAAAAATAAATCTATTTTTTTGTCTTCATAAATCCATTTTTCATAACCATCTAATTCTATTGCAGTTTTAGTAGGCAAACCAATTTTAAAAATAACATCATTCTTAGTATCACCAATAATTAAAGCTACATCTTCACTAATTATATAATAATCTTTTTTATCAACTCCCTGATCAAAGCCTTTGTTTATATCTAAACCAAATGAACCGTCTCTGACACCAGTATAATCTCTCATTTGCACACAACCATAGATAGAAACTAAAATTAAAATAAGGAAACATAATGCAAAATTTTTAATACTTTTCATCTTAATTCCTTTTTCATCAAAAAATATACATACTCTTGCTATAATTAAATTACTATTTTTTTTTCTTATCTTTTATAAATAAAAGTGGAAAAACTATATCACTAACGCAACAAGGAACCCATACTGCTATAAATAAAAATATAAACACACCAAGATACGAAACTAAATTCAATGGTTGCCCTTTAGCCATAATCATATGAAGAAGTGATGCCCAAGTACTTAGCAATACATGCCCATAATGTGAAAATTTCGTTGATGGTCTAAAATAAGCTATAGTGATTCCAATTATTGCTAGAGGATTTACAAGCCACCATTTCTCTATAAAGCCAATGTGAACTTCACGATGAGGCATTTTAAGCAAAGTTTCTCCAAAATAAGGGATTAAAGAATCACTGAAAGTAGCTATACCTATTGATCCAAAAAAACCAATAATCAACAAAACAAAAAGACTACATTTCTTTCTTTCAGTAGGACATTTATGCAACTCATACATCGAAGCTGTAGCTAAAGCACTTAATAATACATGCACAGGATGAAAAATATAAAAAAGATTATAAGAAACATTAGATGAAATTCCACGAAACATAATCATTATAGCAATTCCAGTTATTGCACCAAAAGCCGTAAAAGGAGCATGGTGTTTTAACTCTTGATAGATTCTCTTCATTACTTTACTTTTCATACTTTAGACCTAATGAACTATCGGTAATTACATTTTCTTTTACCAAAAATTGCTGTTCCAATTCTAACTAAATTAGCTCCTTCCTCAATAGCTATTTTATATGACGTACTCATACCCATAGAAAGGTAATTCCAAACTAATTTTCCTTGATAATCATTTTTGATTTTATCAAATAAAACTTTTGTTTTCTGAAAAAAAGGACGTAAATCTTCAGGATTATCTAACCAAGGCCCCATAGTCATAAGCCCTACAGGTTTTAAATTAGCAAATTGTAAAATTCTCTCTAGCAAAACTTCAACATCATCAAATAACACTCCTTGTTTTTGAGCTTCACCAGCAGAATTAACTTCAATTAAAACCGGCATCACTTTGTTTATTTTTTCACATTCTCTATTTAAAACTTGGGCTAAAACCAAAGAATCCAAGGTTTCAATCATATCAAATATCTTTGCTGCTTTTTTAACCTTATTCTTTTGAAGATGCCCAATAAAATGCCACTTAACTTTATCACCTAAAGGAATAACTTTTTCTTGTGCCTCTTTTATATAATTCTCACCAACTATTTTTACTCCAGCTTCTATTGCTTGCTCAATCTCACTAACATTTCGTTCTTTAGTAGCTACAACTAGCTCTATACCAACAGGTAATTCCTCTAAAATCTTCTTAATATTATCTTTAATCATTAATTACAAAATATTTCACTCCACCAGTTATACTCGTCTTTATTGACTTCTCTGACAACAGCAAAGCAAGCTGTTTAACTATCTCATTAAGATTTGCGGTCAAAGATTTTCCTAAATCCTCTAAAGTCGCTGGCCTTACTTTTAAAAACTTTAAAATATTTTTCTTTAAATTTCCATAAGCTGCGCCCTGACTTTTATTGAGAGAAAATTTTACCACACCTTTAGCAGTTTTACCAAAAGCCCTTTCTATGCTTTTTACTTTCCTTTGACTAGGTAAAGATAACTTTACCCCAGCTGGTCTTATCGGAAGATTAAGCTGAATCTTATCCGGTTTAATCTTATCTAAAATTTCTTTAAATTTATCTATTTCCTTCTTACTATCATTTATCCCAGAAATAAGCATTATTTCTAACCAAATTTTACCTTTAAACTCCTTTCTTAACTGTATAAGACCATTAATTGTCTTTTTTAAAGTTATTGTTTTAAAAGGACGATTAATTTTTAAAAAAGTTTTATCAGTAGCTGCATCTAAAGAAGGTAAAATTAAATCTGCTTTTCCTAACTCATCTCTAACTTCCTTTCTATACAAAAGAGATGAATTAGTAACTACAGCTATTTTGTACTTATTTTTAGTAATCCTCCTTATAACAGCAATAATCTTATCTAAACCTTTATGTAAGGTTGGCTCTCCAGATCCAGCAATAGTTATATAATCAATCTTAGGATTTTTACCAATAATTTCTTTTAATTCCTTTTTTAATTTAAGAATTTTTATAAAAGAAAATCTTCTTACTGTTTTCTTTTTACTTAATCCTAACTGACAATATAAACAATTAAAAGAACAAGTCTTGCTGGGCAACAAATCTAGACCTAAAGAAAAACCTAGCCTTCTTGATGGAACTGGCCCATAAAAATAATTTTTTACTGACATTTCTTAAATTCTCCTAAAACAGGTTTAAGTTTATCTAAATAGTTACGTGTAGTCAAAAGAGCAAAATCTTTAGTATCTATGAAAAAAACATCCTCTAGGCCTAAAACCAAAACTTTTTTATTGCAACTATCTAAATAAATTAAATTATTCTTACCCTCATAGACAGAGGATTTCCCTCTAATTACATTGCCCTTCTTATCTTTAGCTAAAGACTCATAAATAGCTAACCAAGAACCAAAATCCTTCCAAGAAAAATTAGCTTTAACCATTTTAGCCTTTTTAGTATTCTCCATTATAGTTTTATCAAAAGGAACATCGCTTATTCTCTTATAACAAGAAACTATTTCCTTAGAAAAAAAACAACTATTAAAATACTTATAATCAGGATAATAATTCTTATACTCATCAATCAAAGTGCCAATAGAAGCAACAAACATCCCACTATTATAAAAACAATTTCCTGAGGCGATAAGCTTTTTTGCACGAGATACACTTGGTTTTTCAATAAATTTATTTACTGAAAAAATACCATTTTTGGCTTGTTTTTTTACTTGAATATACCCAAAATCAGGCGTAGGAGAAGACGGTTCTATACCTAAAGTACATATCCAACCACTAGAAGCTGCCACTAAAGATTTCTTCAA
>JAVCBZ010000105.1 GCA_030765735.1 Candidatus Susulua stagnicola
TAAGCCATGACCCATATGGAGGATACCAGTAATGTTCGGAGGTGGAATAACTATTGAATAATTTTTACTAGATCCAGCTTCGGCAGAAAAATCCTTATTCTTAAGCCATTGCTTTAGGATTCGTGGTTCAACTTCTTTAGGGTCATATCTTGCAAGAATAACTATAATTATTATTAAAAATGATTATTTTAGTTAAAAAATTATATAATACAGACAGAAAAATTACAACACAAATCTTGAAATTTGAGGATTATTCTCCAATTAGCTTTACTAAAATACGCTTAGGTCTTTGACCATCAAATTCAGCATAAAAAATTTGTTCCCAAGGTCCAAAATCTAACTTGCCTTTAGTTATTGCTATAACCACTTCTCTGCCCATGATTGTCCGCCTAAGATGAGCGTAACCATTATCTTCACCAGTCAGATTATGTCTGTACTTATCAACATCTTCAGGAACTAAGCCTTCTAGCCACTGTTTAAAATCTTCTTTTAAGCCTTTTTCTTCATCATTAATAAAAACCGAAGCTGTTATGTGCATAGCATTTACTAAACATAAGCCTTCTTGAATTTTGCTTTTGATTAAGATATCTTCAATCTTTGATGTAAGGTTGATGAATTCAACTCTTTTTTTAGTGTTTAATACTAGGTGCTCTGTATGGCTTTTCACTACTTATCTCCTACTATTTTATTTTCTAATTCTCCAATTCCTTCAATTTTAACCATAACTTTATCACCAATATTCATTTTGCCTATTCCAGAAGGTGTTCCAGTTGAAATTACATCACCAGGTAACAGAGTCATTATTTGAGAAATAAAAGCTACTAAGTGGGGTATTTTAAAGATAAAATTTTTTGTTGATGAAGTTTGTTTTATTTTGTTATTTAAAAATAATTGAATAGCTAGACTTTCAGTAGAAGCTTCTGTTTCAACCCAAGGTCCAAGAGGGCAAAAAGTATCAAATGATTTGGCTCGAGTCCACTGCCCATCTTTATTCTGAAGATCCCTTGCAGTTATATCGTTAAGGCAAGTATAACCAAGTATATAGTTTTTTGCATCTTCTTTTTTAATCTTCTTGGCTGGTTTTTTTATTACTAGCGCTAACTCAGCTTCATAATCTAAGCGTTTTACGCTATTAGGATATTTGATTGCATCTTTATTTCCAATAAGAGTGGTTGCCGGCTTTAAGAATATTATCGGTTCTTGGGGAATGTTCATTTTTAGCTCTTTAGCATGATCTCGATAATTAAGGCCAACAAGAATTATTTTGCTAGCATTAGCTGGGGCAAGTAATTTACATTCCGCCAGAAGAACTTTTTTTGAAGATGGTTTTATTCCATTAAATGGTGGTGATTTTAAGATTGTTACCTTTTCTTCTTCAACCATACCCCAATAAATAGTTTTTTTATAAATAAATTTAGCAAGTTTCATATAGAATTATTATAACGACTCAAATAATGGTATAAACTGAGGAAAAGATTTATTTATACACTTAGTATCATCAATAGTACAATTGTTTCCAATCGCTGCTCCAAGGATAATAGCACTCATGGCACTGCGATGGTCATCAAAAGCTTTAAAATGTGCGGGCTTGTGTTCTTTTGTGCCTTCAATCATTATTTCATCATCAACACTTGTATCTGCTTTTACACCAGCAAGAGTTAGATTCTCAGAAATTGATTTAATTCTGTCAGTTTCTTTTACTCTTAATTCATTTATCCCTTGAATAAGTGTTTTCCCAGTAGCAAAAGAAGCAGCTACACAAAGTATTGGTATTTCATCAATCATTGAAGGAACTTCATCTGGTTCCACTACTGAACTTCTTAAGTAAGAACTTTTAGCTGTAATATCAGCATAAGGCTCATAGCCATCTCTTTCATTAGTAATTTTTATATTAGCACCCATATCCTTTAGAACTTTTAATAGCCCACAACGACTAGGATTAATATTAACATTTTTTATAGTTATTTCGGTATTTTCTAAGATTAAGGCAAGAACGATAAAAAAAGCTGCCGAAGAAAAATCAGAAGGAACATACAATTCTTTTGGTGAAATTAATTCCTTTGTTGGTTGACAAATGATTTCTTTGCCATCTACTTCAATATTTGCGTTAAAAAGTTTTAACATTCTTTCGGTGTGGTCTCTAGATTTATAAAGTTCATGAATAATGGTTTGAGAATCAGCATAAAGAGAGGCTAATATGATTGCTGACTTTACTTGAGCACTAGCAATTTTTAAATTAAATTCCATCCCTTTTATGCCTTCTTTGCTTGGTGATATTGATAAAGGTGGAGAAACAATTGGCGCAGTATCAAAGAAGCCACTACCCTGTTTTTCTCCTTCTATTATTGCTCCCATTTGGCTTAAAGGCTTAATAATTCTATCCATAGGCCTTTTGCTTAAAGATTTAGCAGCTTTGAATTCAATAGGAAATTTCTGTGCAACGAGTATACCACTAAGTATTCTTATTGTTGTTCCAGATTCTTGAGCATAGAGATCAGTTTTTTCAGTTATTGGAAAATGCATTCCTGTACCATTAACAATAAGACAATCATCTTTCTTCTCTACCTTTACACCTAGCCTTTCTAGGCACTCTATAGTTGCTAAAGAATCTTCACTGTGCAAAAAAGGTTTTACTATAGTTTTATCTTTGCAAAGAGACGATATTATAGCAGCTCTATGAGATATAGATTTGTCTGGCGGAACATTGATTTCTTTAGTTAAATTATTTAAATATTTTATTCTGTACATATTTTTAAATTTATTAATTATTGTCGTATTTTGTGATCAGTCATAAAATTTGGAAAAATATCTGGTAATGTTGATTCAAATTTTAATACTTTTGAATTTCTTGGATGAGAAAAGCTTATTGCTTTAGCATGCAAAAACAATCTTTTGTAATCATCTTTTAAACCATATTTTTTATCACCAACAATTGGAAATCCTAAAAATTTTAAATGTACTCTTATTTGATGCATTCTTCCAGTTCGTGGTCTAAGGCTTAAATAAGTTGAATCTTCTAGTCGAGTCAGGACTTCAAGGTTAGTGCGCGCTTGTTTTGCTTTAAGAAAGCTAACCTTCATTTTAAGTCGGTTTTTAGTATCTCTAGTTAGCGGTAAATCGATGAGCATTTTTTCTTTATTTACTTTACCCCAAACTATTGCCCGATACTCTTTAGAAATCGTTCGTGCTTTAAATTGAGCAACAAGGTTATTGTAGCTATTCTCATTTTTTGTTAAAACAATAACACCACTAGTTTCTTTATCTAAACGATGAACTACTCCTGGACGTAAATTATCTGCAGAAGGACTAAGTTCTTTTTTCAAATATATCAAAGCATTGACTAATGTCTGATTATAGCCTTCTTGAGGTGGATGTACAACTAATCCAGAAGGTTTATCAACAACTATTACGTCATCATCTTCATAGATAATTTTAACCGCAAAATCAAATGGCTTCAACTCCTTTTTTTCTTCTTTTAAAATGATTGAAATTTGTTGTCCCTGACAAACTATAAAACTTGCTTTTCTTTTTTGCTTATCAATAAGGACAAGACCATCTTTGATTATATTATTAATTTTTGTTCTAGAAAGAAAATCTAACCTGTTACTTAAGAACTTGTCTAGTCGTTGGCCAATGTCTTCTTCCCCAACAATTAAATGCTTTTTCATTTTTGTGATTTTACTTTTTTCTGAAGATAACAAGAATCCCAGAGTAAAAAAAATACACCAGTGGTTATACAAGAATCTGAGATATTAAAAACTGGCCAAACTCTAAAATCAATATAGTCAATAACATAACCTAAGAATAACCGATCCCAAAGATTTGAAAGAGCGCCACCAATAATTAATCCACTAGCAATTAAAAAAAGTGTGCGCTTACTGTTTTCTTTTTTAATAAAAATTAAAAAAAGAAAAATAAAAGCTATACTAATATAAATTAAGAAAGTGCTATTTTTTTGTAAAATTCCAAAAGCTGCTCCTCTATTATATACAAGGGTAATATGAAAAATATTTTTAATAATTGGAATTGACTGAAAAGAAAGTTGTGAGTGAAAATAGCTCTTAACCAAGAAATCACTAAAAAATACTATCGTGGCAGTTATCCACGTTTTTGCCATAACTATAGTTTATTCTCTTTTTCTAGCTTTTCTTTACACCTACGACAATATTTTGCATAGGGCATAACATTAAGACGACTCTTGGCTATATCTTTTTTGCATACACCGCATATTCCGTAACTTTTATCTTGAATTCGTTTTAAAGCTTCGTCTATATTTATAACAATTCTTCTTTCATTAGACACGAGATTTAGATTGAAATCACGTTCGTAACTATCAGTAGCTACATCTGCTAAATGAAGACCATAGCCAGAGATATCCTTTTGAGATTTCATTAGAGTATCTTTTGAGGTATCTCTAATCTGAGCTAAAACATCGTCTTTAAGATCAAATAATTTTTCCTTATAAGAATCCAAATCTTTTTTTGCAAATCTTTTTTTCATTAATTACTCCTTTAAGGCTTTTGAACACTTATTACAAATATCAGGGTGTTCTGAGTTTTGACCAACACTATCGCTCCAATTCCAACAACGTAAACATTTTTTACCTTTAGCCTTTTCTATATTAATGACGAAATCACCTTCTTTTATTGATACTGAAGAAACAATAAAAATTTCATTGAAAATATTTTGATACTTCTTATAAAAAGAATAATCTTCGCCTTTACAGTTTATAAAAACTTCTGCTTCCAGAGAACTGCCAACAACTCCTGATTCTCGTTTTTTTTCTATTTCTTTTAAAACCTGTTCGCGTAAGAAGAATATCTTTTCCCAATTTTTTAGAATTTCTTGATTAAACCATTTTTTAGGGTATTCCTTAGCAAAAGAAGAAAGAAATATTGAATCTTTATTTTCTGTAGGTCTATCCCAAGCCAGATAAGCCTCTTCAGCTGTAAATGAAAGAATTGGAGCAATTAATTTAAGCAAAACTTCTAAAATTTGATAAAGAACAAATTGTGCACTCTTGCGTGGACCTGAATGCTGTGAAAAAGTATATAATCTGTCTTTTAAAATGTCAAGGTAAAAAGAGCTTAAATCTAAATTACAAAAATTAAATATTTTTTGACAAACTTTATAAAAGCTAAAATCTTCATA
>JAVCBZ010000078.1 GCA_030765735.1 Candidatus Susulua stagnicola
TATAGATAATATTGTTAAAAGCCTTCGTAAAAGGTTAAAAGGAGGGAAGAGAAAAGAGTATAAAAGGAGAAGGCTAAAAGGGTTTGTGTTTTGTGGAAACGTTAGTAAAAGGAGAGAAAGGAAAATGGAAGAACAGAAAAAAATCTATATCGGTAACCTAGAGTATGGTGTTACCGAAGGTGAACTTAAGCAATTACTTGAAGAAAAAGGAGTAACTGCAGAAGGAATAAAGCTTATATCAGATAGAGATACCGGAAGACCTAAGGGTTTTGGGTTTGCAGAATTTTCAACTGAAGAAGATGCAGTAAAAGCAATAGATATCTTGAATGACTTTGAGCTAAATGGAAGAAAACTAAAAGCTAATAAAGCTCAAAAGATGAAACCACGCAAAGATAATTTTGGCGGTGGTGGCAATAGTGGCGGTGGCGGTGGTGGATACAATAGAGGATCACGCTACTAAAATTAGTTTAAACTTAATAAATGGGGATAAGAAACAATTGTTTTTTATTCCCGTTTTTTTTTGTATTTATCATTTAAAATTTTTTTTAAAATTATTGGTTATTGGTAGTAGTTTGATGTATAATTAACAAGAATAAAAAGTAAGATGCAAAAAACAAATTTAAAAGAAGGGGGATTTTATGATTTATTCTAATCTAGACTGTATTCCCGGTAAAGAAACTGTAGAACATTATGGCATTGTTCAAGGTAGTACGGTTCGAGCTAGAAATATTGGAGTAGATTGTTTGGCTGGATGTAAAAATACCATTGGTGGTGAAATTAAAGGCTACTCGAAACTTCTTGAGGACTCGCGGAAGGAAGCTTTGGAACGCATGGGGCAACAAGCCATGCAATTAGGTGCTGATGCAGTAATCAATGTAAGGTTTTCAACAGCAGCAATTACCGCTGGAGCAGCTGAGATTTTAGCTTATGGAACTGCGGTCAAAACAAGGTAGGGGGTAATATGGGCTCTTTTATGCAACTTATATTTACAGCCGTTTTACTTGTGGTAGCATTTTTTGTTGGCACTACAATAGAAAAGAAACATTACAAAGCTGTTAAAGAAAAAGAAGAGGAGTTTGCTGATCTTCCGGCTATATCTTCTAAAAAAGTAGTTGATTTAAACAAAATTGTTAATACTAAATTAGTTTCAGGTTGTATAGTTATTTCTAATGATGCTTTTAAAAAATTAGTTGCTCAGGTTTATAATATTTTTGGTGGTCGAATTAGTGTTTATGAAACTCTTCTTGATAGAGCTAGAAGAGAAGCAATTATTAGGATGAAGCAGCAAGCAAGAACTTTTGGGGCTGATGTGGTAGCAAATACTCGTTTTGAAACTAGCAGGCTTGGTGCAACTAATAACAGAGGTAAAGGTATGGGAGTTTTTGAGATTCTAGCCTATGGCACTGCAATAAAGCTATCCAAATAAAGTATTATTAGACAGTCCTCTATGAAATATGTACATAAAAAGATAAGTGAAAATGTTAATATTTCTAAACACCATCCCTTAAAATACCTTTTTAGCCGTCTTTTTGTTCTAATAGTTGTAATTTGTGTTGTTTATTTTGCTTTATCTGGTGCTCTTGAGATAGCTATAAAATGTATTCCTGAGAAATTAGAAGCAGCATTATCAACATCGCTTGCTCCTTCCTTCGTTGGTCTTGTTGATGATACTAATTCAGCCTCTCAAAAACGTTTAGAAACGATTTTATCAGAATTAATTACTTATTATCCTGGTAAAAATAAAAAATTTAAAATTTATTTAACCGAGCAAGATGAGGTCAATGCTTTTGCTTTGCCTGGAAATACTATAATTGTTTTATCTGGTTTGTTAGAAGAGTTAGATAATGATAAGGAATTAGCATTCGTCATTGGCCATGAGCTAGGTCATTACTTTCACCGTGATCATCTTAGAGGCTTAGGACAGGGAGCTATTTTTATGGCTATTATGGCTTCTTTAGGAGGTGGAGATCCAGGAGGAGTTGTTTCTAAATCAATTAATTTATTTGGTTTGCATTATTCTCGCAAACAAGAAAATGCTGCAGATTTATTCTCATTAAATTTATTAAAAAAGTCTTATGGAAGCAGTCAAGGTGCTATATCAGCCATTGAGAAGCTCGGTATCTATGGAGAAAAGGAAGGATATCAAGCTTTTAGCACTCACCCTTTAATTAAACAACGTGTTCGTGTTTTAAGAGAGCATTCATTTAACTAATAATATGAAAACACCATTTTGGTTTAAACGATTAATTATTTTTTTACCAATTCTATTTGCACATAAACCACTATGTTCATTCTTCAAGAAAGATTTGTTCTGTCTAAAGGGAATATATATATGCCGTAGCTGTTTTTTTCTTGTACTAGGATTCTTTTTAGGCATATTATCAGTAATTTCATTTAATTTGATTCATTATAAAATCTATATATATCTATTAATTTTTGTTTCAATAATTATTTTTATTTTTTCTTATCCTAAGTTATATGCCAAAATGAATCGTTTGATAAAAGATTATCTTAGATTTTTTCTAGGATGGACTATAGCTAATGTTTTATTCTTGGTTGTATTTAAAAAAATATTCTTATTTTTACTAGCCTTAAGTTTTTTTTGGGTATTGAAAGTAATCTATTCAGAAGCAAGAAGTAAAATAAAGAATACAGTTTGCAACGACTGTGAAGAGTTCAACCAAGACAAACTTTGTTCAGGCTTTTTGCCTAAGGCTCGGCTTATGAAAAAGTATGAAGAGGAAATTAAAAAAACTTATTTAAAATGAATATAATTTCTTCGAATTATATTATAGAGAGACATGTAACTATTTTTCAGCAGCAATTAAAGTTGATCTTATAAAGTTATATAGTAGAATAAGAATAATTACTAAATATAGTTCAAGAAGTATTAATAAAGTAATATTTGGGTTGAGTCGGATTTTGGCAAAGGAAGCGAATTTATTTTTATCCTACCTAAACAAATTCAATTTTATTTTATACAGTTAAAAGTTTTTAAAAACATTGACAACTCAACAAAACTTTGTATAATTAATACTTCTTGTTTAGAAATTTTTTAAAATATACACATAGAGATAAGATATAGGCGTCTTCTCTTATATGAAAAGAAGACGCCTATTGTTGAAATTTAACAATAGTAGTAATGGTAACTTTAAAAAAAGTAATATGTCATTTAAGTTTATAAAAACTATTCTCATTTTGCTTAGTTTATCTTTTTTAAATGGTTGTGTCACTGGTTATTATCATTCTGGTGAGCAAAAGTTGCAAATGGCTGATGCTTTTCGTTTCCCAGATTTACCAGTTCCTGAAGGATTTAAATTTATTCCGGCAAATTCCTTTATTTATGAATCATCAAAAGTAAGAGTAGGCAAAATGAAGTACTATGGTAAGGCTTGGCCAAATAGCATTGTTCAGTTTTATAAAGAGTATATGTTAGAAAATGACTGGGAAATACTTAACATTATTGAGGGTGAAGAGACACTGCTAAGCTTTAATAACAATAAAGAAATATGTATTATTAAATTTGAAGGTTCGTATGGAAAAGGACCCTTAATTATTTCAATTTCTCCAATGTTTTACGCTGACCCAGGCTATTCAGGGTCTGCCTCTAACGCTAAAGACTATAGGAATAGTCGCAGAAAATAATTACTGCAACTAAAATTAAATAGTATATCTCTTACCTTTTACTGGTTATTTGGTTTAAGCGAATAATACAATAACTTGAAGATAATGATGATTTTTTGCTTTTAATTTTGTCTATTAAAATTTTTAATTGACTTAATTTTATATAAGAGTATCATTTTATTTTATAGTGACAAAGGTTAGAAAATACTTAAAATTATGAACTAATAACCTCTACTACAAGGTAGAGGTTTTATATTTTACTTAAAATAAATAATGAATTATTTAAGTGATATCTTTAGCAAAATTTCTATTTACCATCTGAACATACTGTTTCTTTTAGGGTTAGCTTTGCTTGGTGGAACTATTGGTGGTCGTTTGTTTCAAAAACTACGAATTCCTCAAGTTGTAGGATACATAGCTATTGGGATAATAATCGGAGAATCTGGCTTAAAGATTATTAGTCACGATACAATTAAGACTTTGCAACCTTTTAATTATTTTGCTTTAGGTTTAATTGGCTTTATGATTGGCGGAGAGCTAAAAAAAGATGTTTTACGAAAATATGGAAAGCAATTTATAAGTATTTTATTGCTTGAAGGGCTAGGTGCATTTTTATTAGTTTCTGTTTCTGTAGGTATTTTAGGAAGTTTTTTATTGGGAGATTGGAAACTTTCATGGTCATTAGGTTTATTGCTTGGCGCAATTGCATCTGCTACAGCACCAGCTGCAACTCTAGTAGTAATCAAAGAATTTAAAACTCGAGGACCGTTAACCCGAACCATCCTAGGTATCGTTGCCATGGATGATGGATTAGCTTTAATGCTTTTTGCGATTTCTTCTAGTATTGCTGGAAATCTTCTTGGCAATGCCAATAAGGGGGTCTTAAGAATATTTATAAATCCTTTGTATGAAATTGGTGGTGCCATACTTATAGGGATCATGGCGGGGATAATTCTTAATAAACTTCTTAAAAGATATACTGAAGAAGCAAGGCTCTTAGCTTTTTCTATTGGCGCAGTTCTTATTGTTTTGGGACTATCTTTGGCAATTCACGTAGATATGCTATTGGCAGCTATGACCTTAGGGGTTATTGTTGTTAATTTTATACCTAGAAAAAGTAAAGAAATATTTAATTTAGTAGAAGGATTTACTCCGCCCATTTTTGTTCTCTTTTTTGTTCTTGTTGGAGCAAAATTAAATTTAAGCAATATGACATTGCCAATAATTTTGCTCGGAATTATTTATATTCTCGCAAGAAGTCTTGGAAAAGCTACCGGAGCAAATTTTGGCGCACGTATTTCAGGTGCACCAAAAACTGTTCAGAAATACCTTTCTTTATGCCTATTTAGTCAAGCTGGAGTAGCTATAGGATTATCGATTTTAGCTAGTAATTACTTTCCAGGCTATATTGGCAATACAGTTATCATCATAATAACGGCAACAGCTTTTATTTTAGAAGTTATTGGACCGCCCTTTATCAAACTTGCAGTTACCCGTGCTGGTGAAATAGGGATGAATGTTACGGAAGATGACTTAGTGCGTAAGTTAAAGGTTGAAGAAATAATGGATAAGGAGCCACCACTTATTTATAAAAATATGCCCTTAGTCCAAATTTTGAAAATTTTTAGTGATTTTCCTAATCTTTATTATCCTGTAGTTGATGTTAATAAAAGCTTATTAGGTATCATAACTATAGATAATATAAAAAATACTTTTATGGCAACAAGCCTTAATGATTTAATTTTAGCTGTAGA
>JAVCBZ010000038.1 GCA_030765735.1 Candidatus Susulua stagnicola
CTTTTTTTCTGTCTTTAAGTATAATTGCGGTAGCGATATTCACTTTTTTTAAATATCGTCGTAATTTTAAACCGGTTTCCTTTGGAATAATCTGGTTTTTTGTGACTTATGCGCCCTATTCAAATGTTATTCCAGTCTGTAATATTATCTCTGAGAGATATCTTTACTTACCTTCAGTTGGGTTTTCAATTGTTTTAGCAGCCTTGTTTTTGAAGGGCTGGGAAGTAATTAAGAGGAATAAGCGTTTTAGACTTTCTCTTAGAGCTATTGCTATTATCGCTATCACTTTATTTCTAGGTTCATATTCAGCTTTAACTATTAAGCGTAATTATGGATATTCGAATATTATTACTTATTGGGAGGGTAATATAAATAATTTTGAAGATGGCTATAGAGTTTATAATAATTTAGCAGGTACTTATTACAAAATGGGTAATCTTGATAATGCTATAGCTTATTCTTGGATAAATTTGACTATTAATCCTAATCAATCCCATGTGTGGTATAATCTTGGTAGGGTTTATCAAGAAAAGGGGAATATTGACCAAGCAAAGGTCTGTTTTCAAGAAGTGCTTAAAATAGATAAAGATTATTTTCCAGCCTATCAAGCTTTAGAACAATTAAAGATAAAATGAAGAAGAATGGATTTGTATTAATTGGGATAATCATCCTAATTGTTTTGCTAGCTATAATTACTCTAGGAATTACTACTTATATTAGTGAGGCATTATTACTTAATGTTTCTAATATAAATCAAGAAAAAACTATTTATTTAGCTCAAGCTGGGATTATGCGAGCTATAGTAGATTATGTTGATGGAGGCAGTTGGGATTCTGCTCAGAATGTTAATGTGGCTGGAGAGTTTTACTATCATCTTGGTCAGAGTTCTAATTTTTTATTAGTAGATGCTTCAAACCCAGAAACTAGTGGTGGCGATAAGCATTTAAGAAAGATACCGATTCAAAATATTAATGCATCAGACGATATCATCATAACTGATATGATTGTTAGCTGGACCTTTGGTGGAAATATTAAAAAAGTTAAATTAGATAATACAGAGGTTTGGAGCGGAAACATTGTTTCCCCGGCTAGCATTGATATCACTGATTTTACCCTTACTCCAGGGGCAGTATATTCAGGCAATAATGACCAAAAATGGGAATTTCAGAGTGCTATTTCTGGTGATGTGACAGTTACCTTTATCTTTGGTGATGGTTCTCAAAGAAAGGCTATTTTATTAGATGATGATTTTGGTAGCGATAATGAGTTTTCAATTACTGCTACTGGTGAAGTTAGAAATGGTGTGAATGTTGAAGCTAGAAGGACCATTAGTGCTACTTATGACGTTGGGACTAGCGGGATTACTTCTTGGGAAGAATCGCAGAGTCATATAATACCATGAGAAATTATTCTATAAAGCGAAGTTTTACCCTCATTGAGATAATTATAACTTTTGTACTTGTTGGTATAATCATGGTGCCCTTGGGCCTCATGTCAATGGAATATATGAGGAGTATAGTATTTAATCGAGATTCTCATCTTGTTGAAGGATTAGCTAGATTAGAAATGGCTAAAATTAATAATTTAAGTTTTAGCGATATTACTTTGGCAGATGGTTATGATATCACTACTAGTAGTTATGAGGGTTATGATTATGATTTGCGACGTACGGTTGATAATGTTGCTGGTTGGAGTAGTGATTTAAAACAAGTCCAAGTTAGATTGTTTCCTTCTGGAGAAAGTGGTGTCCATCTAATTAATTTAATAACCTATATTGCTGATGTATCTTTTGGTGTTGGAAGTGGAGGTGGGGGTGTTGGTGGTGGTAGTCAGGCTGATTCTTTTGCTTTAACTGCTGGTAAGATTAAAAAGAAGAAACTTGAAAAAATAACTATAGAGAATACGGGCGAATCTGAAATTATTTGGACTATTGTTACGGTTACATTCACTGGTGATTCAGGAATAACAATGAATAAAATAAAACGAGATAAAACTACGTTATGGACTGGCACAGCAAATTCAGGTGATACTATTACCCTTGATAGCTCTCTTACGATGGATGCTGGGAAATCGTACAATAAACTTCAATTTGAGTTTACTAAGAATTTATCTACAATTACAATTAATTATTTTGAGTTTGAGGATTTAACACAAAGTGGGTCATATTCATGGTAAACCGCTGCAAAAAAAGAAAAGCTGTTACTCTAGTGGAGTTAGTAATCTTAACGTTATTAGTTGGGGTTGTTGGGGCTACTTTTGCTGGAGGTGTAATATTTTTTGTTCAGTTGTTTGTCTATAGCCCTCATCAATTAGATGTTCAAAAAATATCTCAAGGAATTACCTTTGAAATAGTTGAAGGTAACCAAGATGCTCGAGGCATAAGATATACGCGTAGTATCATTGATGCCACAGCTATTCAATTTTCTTATACCTATGGTTACCCTACCTCAGATGATCAATTATCAATAAGATTTCGTTGGGATGAGACAACTAAACATATATATAAAAGCACTAGTACTGATGGAGGTTCTATTTGGTCGGCAGAGACAGTTATTCCGTACCATATGCCTGCATCAATTACTATTGACGGAAAAAATGCTTTGTCAGTTATTTTTACTTATAAAAAAGATAATGATGTTGATTGGACTTCAGGCATAGACGCTCTTACTAATATTCGTAGGGTAATAATTAGCTTTAATATCAAAACTGGAACTGGTGAATTTGTTAATTTTCAAGGTGCTACTGAAATTACTTCAAGCGTTGAAATTAAAAAGTTTCAATAAAATCAATTGTTAAAAAATCCTGTAAGAATTTTACCCATATGATATAATATCGTGATGAATATCAGTAAAACATTTAGTATTTTTAAGAAAGTTGATTCTGCTATTGTTGTAAGCCTTGATTTTGACATAACTCTTCTTAACGTTAAATTTAAATCTGATTTACCAAAAGTAAAGGCTTTAAAAGTCGTTAAATTTGAATCGGCTAGTAAAGATCAAGATGTTTTAGATGCTTTAACGACTTTTGTTAAGGAGAACAATATCCAGCACAACAATGTTATCCTTGTTACTTCTTTTAATTTGTTGACAATTAAACGATTACAATTGCCAGCAGTACCTTCTAAAGAATTGTTAGAAGCTATTAAATGGCAGATTAAGGATGATATTCCTTTTGATTTATCGAAAGCAGTTCTAGATTTTTCAATTATAAAAAAGATAACCAAGAGTGATGGTGCAAAAACTCTAGATATTATTTGTGCTATAAAACAGGAGGATGAAATAAAGCAACAGGCTCATTTTCTCAAAAAGAGTGGTTTTAGGTGCTTATCAGCTATCCCCTTGCCTTTTGGATATCTAAATCTTGTTGCTAGGCATCCTAATGGTGGAGGAGAAGAAGCCAAAGGGTTTTTATATTTATCTGAAAATAATTGTTTTTTTGCTATTTATAAAAATAGAAAATTAGAATTTTATCGTGAACTTCCGGTATCGATTGGTCGTTTAAGAAAGTCGTTAAAAGATATGTTAATATCTGATAGAGGAAAGCTTGAGCTTTCAGATGATGAAGCTAATGAAGTTTTATTTGAAGTTGGTTTGCCTACAGAAGACTTGGTTTATAAAGAAAAAATAAGTTCAGTTCAAATCAGATCAATGCTTAGCCCAATTCTTGAACGTTTAGGCCAAGAAATTAAACGTTCTCTGGCATATTATCAATCACAGTTTGATGAAAATAAGGTTAAAGATATTTTTATTGGCGGTGAAGCTTCTGTAATTCCTAATATAGATAAATTCTTAAGTAATGAGTTTTTTTTAAATGTTTATAATCTATCTTTAAGTGACAAGATTGATGTTCAAAATGGCGTAGATCTTAAGATGTTGAAACAAAGGTATGGTTATTTAGGGTTGGCCACTAACTTTTCTGAAAATATTAATCTTCTGCCTTATGAGTTTCGTACTGAGAAAATTGAGGAAGTTGAAAAGATTTCTTTACGCTGGGTAGGACTTATTATTTTTTTAATATTAATTTTGTTATATACTTTTACTAAAGTCAGGATTACTGGTTACCAGGAGAGACTAGACAATGCCTTGTTGCATTTAAATGTAATATCTGAGGTTAGACAGACTAAAACAAGAATTGATGAGTTAAGTAATTTTATTACTGAATCAAAGAGTTCAACATTATCGGTAAGTAAAGTACTTAAGGCTTTAAGCTTTATATCTGATGAAAAATTATTTATTACTAACCTTTCTTTAGATTCTAATTCTAAGACAGGTATTATAATCGGTTACGTTAAGGTAAAAGAGAATGATCCACAAACTATATTAACTCAGTTTATTCGTAGGGCTGAGAATTTAAAATATTTTGCTAATTTAAGCATATCTTCAGTTACCAAAAAAATAGAAGCAGGTTATGATATTGCTGAGTTTAATATAACCTTTATGATGAATTAAGAAAGGTAAAAATATGTTAGAGTTGACTAAAGCACAAAAAAAAATAATTATAATTAGTTTAGGAGGGGTTTTTTTATTTGTTGTTATTTGGTTTTTTATTTACGCTCCTCAAAATAAAATGGTTAATTCTATTGAAAATAAATTAGCTTCTACGGAAGCTAATATTGCTGAGATAATTAGTATAACTGAAGGTAGAGATTTAGGTGAAACTGTAAGAGATCTTAGATCAAAACTTAATAGTTTAAATAATCAACTACCAAAACGAGATGAAGTAATAGTTGCAGCTTTGACAGAAGTAGCTAGAGATTTGGATATAAAGATTAATAATATATCTTTTTCAAATAGAGATTCGATAGATAGACAAGTTTCTGGTTTTAAAATCGAAAAAATACCGATTACAATGCGATTAATCTGTGAATACAGAAACTTAGGTCAGTTTTTGAATCTTTTAAGAGCTGATTTTCCAATTTTGATTAAAGTTGAGAGGCTTAATATTAGTGCTGAAGAAGGAAAGCCTAATTTATTGAATTCGGTTTTAGAAGTTATAGCTTATTCATCTAAAGAAAAATAATCATGGAAATGATAATAAAAAAGTTTATCTCTAAAATGCCTAAAGACAGTATTGGTCGTATAAAATTAATTATAACTATTATTTTAAGTTTAATTTTTATTTTTTCTTGGGCCAAAACTTTTAAAGTAATGCAAAAAAGATTTTGGGGAGGTAAAAAGAAAGAGGCTATTCCAAATGTGCAAGCGCCTAGGCAAACCTCTAAGATTGCAAAGACTTTGTTTAAAACAATTGATGAAAATGATGATTTAGAGTGGATTCGTTGTCCTTTCTACGGTAAGCGTTATATTGATGGAGCTAGTGGGATTGTAACTCTTTCTGGTATACTTTGGAATGATGAAACTCCTAAAGCGGTAATAAATAGTGAAATTGTTGGGTTAAGAGATAAGGTTAATAAATATACTGTTATTAATATTCTTAGAAGTAGTGTTATTTTAAATGATGGTACTAAGGATGTTGAGATTTTTTTAGAAGAGTAAAAGAGGATAAAAGTGGCAAAGATGAGTTTAAAGGGGATAGCTGTAAATAAGATCAGGATTTTTAAGATTAGTAATCGCAAAGGTTATGCTGCTATATGCTTGAATAATCTTACCGAAGGCAAAACTCTTTATCAGGTTTACGAGAGGATGCTAAAGGCTCTTAAAAGGAAGGGGATAGGGGCTAAGAGCAAGCCTACTGATCTTAAAAAATTAGTGGTTTCAAGTATATAGTCTGTGTTGATACTAAATCTAAATATATAATAGAGGAGATATGCTAGGATATTTAATTTTACTGTTTATTGGAGTTCCTCTTATAGAATTGACTATTCTGATGAAGGTTAGTCAGTTATTAGGGATAGGCTATACTTTAGGACTTGTAATTTTTACTGGTGTCCTAGGGGCTTATTTAGCTAGATGGCAAGGGTTCGTTACTTTGCGTAAAATTCAAGAAGATGTGAATAATGGCCGAATGCCTACTGATAAGTTATTTGATGGTGCGCTGGTACTGTGTAGTGGATTATTGCTTCTAACTCCAGGCCTTATAACTGACTTAATTGGCTTTATAGGACTAATTCCTTTTAGTCGAAATCTGGTCAAACTCTGGCTCAAACGAAAGGTAAAAGACATGCTCAGCCAGGGTAAAATTATCACAATCAAACCATTTAAATTCTTGTAGAAATGTTTTATTTAATCTGCAAAAGAGAACTTATCTAACTTTCCGTATAACTTCTTATTTTGTCATTTTTTTACCCTATTTTCTGTGTTTTTTTGTGGTTTTTCGTATACTTGAAAATATTTAATATTGTGGTATAATACATCTAAGTTTTCAAATTATGCGTTATGGCAATTGTTTAAAAAAGGGAGAAATATGTTGAAAAAAGTCGTTAAAAAAGGTAGACCAAAAAAGGCAGTAAAGTATACTAAAACCATTAATGTTAGGCTTACCCATGTTCAATGGGTGCATGTGATAAATTGGTCTCAAAAAGCTAACTTAGAACCTTCAGTATACATCAGAAAAGTGCTCCTGGATTTCCTTAATATTGAGCATGAAATCGTCCACGGAAAGGCAAGAAAAACAGCTAAATAATACACCTTGATTTCTCCTAGCAGAGGAGTCAAATTAACCTTGATTTCTGATCTAAATCCTCTACACAATTTATTTAAAATTTTGTAGAGGATTTTTATTTATTTATCGTTAGAATAGTACA
>JAVCBZ010000007.1 GCA_030765735.1 Candidatus Susulua stagnicola
CAATGTAATTGATAAAGTAGCCCTTTCTCTAGGAGTAGCTTGTTATGAGACTCCAGTAGGGTTTAAATACATATCTAATTTATTTAAAAATAATCTTATTTGTATTGGTGGCGAGGAAGCTGGAGGAATTGGTTTTAAAGGCTATATTCCTGAAAGAGATGGTTCAGCAGCCTTTCTTCTTCTTTTAGAGATGATTGTTGATGAAGGGAAAACCTTTAGCACTCTTTTAAATAATTTTTATAAGAAATATGGACATTATTATTATAGCCGTTCAGCTATTCCAGTAAAAAGCATTAAGAAGGGTTTATCGGACTTAAAGTTGCCAACTTCTCTTAATGGTAAAAAGGTAGAAAGAATAAATACTCTTGATGGGGTAAAATTAATAGCTGGTGATTGCTGGCTTATGTTTAGAAAATCAGGCACTGAGCCAATCGTTAGAGTTTACGCTGAAAGTAGGAGTAAAAAAGAATCTGATCAGCTTGTTGCTTTAGGTAGAAAGAAAGTTTATGTTTTATAGAGCATCTACTGCTTTAGTCTATTGTTATTTGATAACATTTTTTAAGTTAAAGATAGAAGGAAAAGACTCAATCCCTAAGAAGGGCCCTTTTATCTTAGCGGCAAATCACCTAAGTAATTTAGATCCACCTCTTCTGGCCACTGTTTCTCCTCGGAAGGTAGGGTTTCTTGCTAAAGAGGAACTATTCAAAAGCAAGATATCTGCTTTCTATTTTAAAGGAGCAGGAGTAATGCCATTGAAGAGAGGACAAAATGATATTAGGGCTGTACGCTTAGCTCTTAAAGTGCTCAAGAAGAGACCTTTAGCTATTTTCCCTCAAGGTACTCGGGGAGCTAGTATGGAGACTGCGAATAGCGGAGTAGGTTTTCTTTGTAAAAAGTCTAAAGTTCCTGTGATTGTAGCAAAAATTTATGGAACTGAAGAAGAGTCTTGTAAGAATTTGAATTTATTCAATAAAGGTAAGATAAGGGTTATCTTTGCCAGAGTTGAAAATATAGAAGATGGTGATAGCTATGAAGATATCACCCAAAAAGTCATGAGTAAAATAAAAAGCCTCTAAGGCACTTACTCTTGACAAATATACGATTTGAAAGATAATTGTAAAATTTTTTTAAGGAGGATCAGGTAAAAATGGAAAATGCAATTACAGAGTTAGCAAAAGCATATTACGATTCGATCAAGGAATTAAAAGAGGGAGAAATCATAACCGGTAAGGTTATTGTTGTAAACCCTACTGAAGTTATAATTGATGTGGGTTATAAGTCTGAAGGGGTAATTCTTCGTGATGAATTTAAAGGGGTTGATATAGAGAATTTAGAAGAAATTGATGTTTATGTCGAGAACGTTGAAGATGAGGAAGGTAAAATTGTTCTTTCTTTTAAGAGAGCTAGAGAAGCAAAAGGATGGCTAACTCTGATTGAAAGTTTCAAAGAGGGCGATTTAGTAGAAGGTATGGCCTTACGTAAAGTAAAAGGTGGATATATAGTAAGTGTTTTTGGAGTTGAAGGTTTCTTGCCTCAGAGTTTATCTTCATTTAGAACTTTTGAAGATGAAGAGGTGATGGGAAAGACATTTAAATTCCAAATTATAAAGATGAATAAACTAAAGGGGAGCTTCATTGTTTCTCGTAAAGATGCTGTTAGAGCAGAGAGAGAAGTTGCTCGTAAAAAGATTTGGGAAGAGATTAAAGAGGGCGAGACAATAAAAGGCCGAGTAAAAAGTATTACTAACTTTGGTGCTTTTATTGATTTAGGAGGAGTAGATGGGCTTCTTCATATAGCTGATATGAGCTGGAAGAAGATTACTCACCCTTCAGAGATTGTTGCTGTAGGAAACGAGATCCAGATAATGGTTCTGAAGTTTGATAAGGAAAAGGGAAAGATTTCTCTTGGCTTAAAACAGACAACTCCTGACCCTTGGAAAGAAATAGGAGACAAGTTCCCAGTAGATTCCTTAATAAAGGGGAAGATTACTAATATTCAGAAGTATGGAATATTCGTAGAGTTAGAAAAGGGAATTGAAGGATTAGTTCATATAAGCGAAGTTTCTTGGACAAAGAGATTTATCAATTTACATGATGTTTTTGCCATTGGGGACACTCTGGAGGTAAAGATAATTAGTGTTGATTCTGCTGACAGGAAGATTTCCTTGAGTATAAAACAATTAGAAAAGGATCCCTGGGAAGATGTAGAGAAGTTAATTACCATTGATAATGTAATTGCTGGTAAAGTTAGTGGTTTTGGCGATGGTTGTACCTATATAGAGTTAGATAATGGTTTAGAAGGTATAATTTTTAATGAAGATATTTCTTGGACTAAAAGACTTACTCGAGCCCAAGAAGTTTTAAAAAGAGGACATGGCTATGAGTGGAAGATTTTAGGTCTAGACCGAAGTAACAAGAAAGTTATTTTAGGGGTGAAACAATTAAAAGAAGATCCATGGCCTCAGATTGTTGAAAAATTTCCAATTGGAAAAGTTGTAGAGGGAGAGGTAATTAAAATAACTAATTTTGGAATATTTGTTAGTATAGACACAGACTTAGAGGGATTAGTTTTCTCAGGAGAGATAGAAAAAGAAGCTATGGATGAATATAAACCTGGTGAGAAGATGAAAGTTAAGATAATAAAAATTGACCAGGGGTCGGCAAAAGTAGGTCTTTCAGCAAAAATAAATGAAGAACAAAATAGACCAACATCTTAAACTAATAAAAGAGAACTCAGTTGACTTAATTTCTGAGTCAGAATTAATCCTTAAGCTAGAGAATTCTTTTAAGAAGAATAAACCTCTTAAACTGAAGATTGGTTTTGATCCGACAGCAAGAGATATTCATCTAGGGCATACTGTGCTTCTTAGGAAATTACGTAAATTACAGGACTTAGGACATCAGGTTTATCTTATTATAGGGGACTTTACTGCTAAGATAGGAGATCCTTCTCAAAGAAGCGTCTTGCGGCCAGTTTTAACCGACAGGGAAATTAAATCTAATGCAGCTACTTATACTCATCAGGTATTTAAGATTCTTAACAAAAGAAAAACTAAGATAATTAACAATAGTGTTTGGTATGCGAAAATGGGATTACCTAAGTTTTTATCTTTGTTATCTTCTTATACTATAGCTAGGATACTTGAGCGTGATGATTTTTCAAAAAGGATTAGTAAAGGTAAACCTCTTACTGTTTTAGAAATAGTCTATCCTTTAATACAAGGATATGATTCTTATATGATGGGAGCTGATATTGAGTTTGGTGGGACTGATCAGAAATTTAATTTGATTGTTGGTCGGCATCTTCAGCAGACTTTTGGTCAATCTTCTCAAGTAGTTGTTACTATGCCTATTTTAGTAGGATTAGATGGAAAGGACAAGATGTCGAAGTCTTTAAATAATTATATTGGTGTAACAGAAGACCCTAAATCGATGTTTGGTAAAATTATGAGTATTTCTGATGAAGTTATGTGGGAATATATTAGATTGCTTAGTGATTTTAATCCTAAGGAATTAAAAGATCAACATCCTAAACTGGTTAAATTAAATTTATCAGAAAGCATTGTTTCATTTTATCATTCTAAAGAAAAGGCTCAAATAGAGAGAAAAGAATTTGAAGGAGTATTCTCTAAAGGGAAATTACCCAAAGAGATGCAAATACTTCAAGTGAAAGAAACTGTGGTTGATATAGTAGAAATTTTACATTTAGCTAAAATTGTCGCTTCTAAAAATGAGGCTCGAAGGCTTTTGGCTCAAGGAAGTATCTCGCTTCTAGATTCAGAGGCTAAAGTAATTGCTGTTTTGAAAGAACAAAGCTTAAAAATTCCTCAAGAAGGAGCGATTCTTAAGGTTGGTAAGAAGAGATTTTTAAAGTTAACCCTTCAATAAAATTTCTTGCATTTTACCTTGCGATTGTTATAATAATTTTCCAGAAAGCCCCAATCTTTTAGGTAATGAAAGCTGTTTTAAAATAGCAGATTCCTAGATTAGTGTTAAGGTTAAGGGATAATAATATATGCCGGAGTTGAGAAAAGATCCTATTATTGGACGGTGGGTTATTATTGCTACTGAAAGAGCAAAAAGACCTAATGATTTTAAACCGGAAAAAGAAGCTATCATTGGAAATGGTTTGTGTCCTTTTTGTGAGGGTAATGAAAAATTAACACCTCCTGAAGTTGATGCAGATAGACCTTCTTCTAATGATAGAGACATTCCAGGCTGGCTTATCAGAACAGTTCCTAATAAATATCCAGCCTTAGAAAATGTAGCTGATTTGAAAAAAAAGAGTCAAGGAATTTTTGATATGATGGAGGGGGTAGGCCAGCATGAGGTTATAATAGAAAGTCCTAGCCATGAGAAACAATTAGCTGACTTAAGTGTTGAGGAGATTAAGAGAGTAGTAGCTGTTTATAAGAGAAGAAGTATTACTTTGGGTGAAGATAAACGTTTTAAATATGTATTAATATTTAAAAATTATGGGTTAGCTGCCGGTGCTTCTTTAGAACATAGCCATACTCAATTAATATCTTTACCAATAGTTCCTAAGAGAGTTATTGGAGAGCTTGAAGGTATACAGCGTTACTTTAAAGAGAAAAAGAAATGTGTGTTTTGTGATTCAATTGAACAAGAAAGAAGAGAGCAAAAACGCCAGGTTTGTGAGAATGATGATTTTTATGCTTTTTGTCCTTTTGCTTCGCGATCACCATTTGAGGTTTGTATAATTCCTAAGAAGCATCAGCATTCTTTTGTTGCTATTAGTGAAAGTGAAATTGATAGTTTTTCAAAAATATTAAAAGATGTTCTTATGCGGATTAAAGTTTTATTAAATAATCCGCCTTATAATTTTATTATCCATACTAGTCCACTTAATGGTGAAACTAACGAATTGTTTCATTGGCATGTTGAATTAATGCCTAAGCTAACTAAAATTGCTGGGTTTGAGTGGGGAACAGGGTTTTATATAAATTCTACACCGCCAGAATTGGCGAGTGAATGTTTAAGAGAGGTAAAAGTTTAAAAAGTAAATTTTCAAAAAGGAGGAAAAAATGGCAATAAAAGTAGGTATTAATGGATTTGGTAGAATTGGAAGATTGGTATTAAGATCAATGATAGAAAGAGAAGAAAATGATATTAATGTTGTGGCTGTAAATGATCTTACTGATGCTGCTACATTAGCTCATCTTCTTAAGTATGATTCGAATTTTGGTATTCTTTCAAATGAAGTTAAAGCTGAAGGTGATTCTATCGTAATTGATGGTAAAAAAGTCAAAGTTTTATCAGAGAGAGATCCTGGTAAACTTCCTTGGGCAGAATTAGGAGTAGATGTAGTAGTAGAATCAACTGGGTTTTTCCGTGATGCTCAAAAAGCTGGTTTGCATTTATCAGCTGGAGCAAAGAAAGTTATAATATCAGCCCCAGCTAAAGGAGATGTTGCGACTTTTGTTTTAGGAGTAAATGAAGAAAAATATGATTCTAGTAAAGATCACATAGTATCTAATGCTTCTTGTACTACTAATTGTATCGCACCAGTAACAAAGGCTTTAAAAGATGCTTTTGATATTAAAAAAGGGCTTATGACTACAATTCATTCTTATACTAATGACCAAAAGGTTCTAGATTATCCACATCCTGATTTACGTAGAGCTCGTGCAGCAGCACTTTCAATGATTCCAACTACAACTGGTGCAGCTAAAGCGGTAGGCTTAGTTATTCCTGAGCTAAAAGGCAAACTTGATGGTTTAGCAATAAGAGTTCCTACACCTACTGTTTCTATAGTTGATGTTGTATTTCAATTAGGAAAAGAGACTACTACTGAAGAAGTAAACAAAGTTTTAACTGATGCTGCCAATGGTAAGATGAAAGGGATAATGGGGGTAAACAATGAGCCTTTAGTATCTATTGATTTTAAGAAGAATCCACTTTCTTCAATAGTAGATGCTAAACAAACATTTTGTTTTGGCGATATGGTTAAGATTTTATCTTGGTATGATAACGAATGGGGTTATTCTTGCCGAATAGTAGATTTAATTAAGTATATAGTTAAATAACTAAATGTAGGAGAGGGTCTTGCGTCGGTCCGATATTTTTATGAATAAGAAATCAATAGAAGACATTGAAATTAAGGGGAGAAAAGTATTGGTACGAGTTGACTTTAATGTACCTTTGGATCAGGACCTAAACATTACTGATGATAATAGGATTCAAAAGGCAATGGAGACAATAAATTACATTCTTGGAGCTAGAGGAAAGCTTATCTTAATGAGTCATTTAGGTAGACCTAAGGGTGAGAAGAAAAAAGAGTTTAGTTTGAAACCAGTAGCTGAATACTTAAGTAAATTATTAAGTAAACCAGTTAGGTTGCTTGATGATTGTATTGGTAGTGGAGTTAAAACGGTTATTGATCAAATGAACGAAGGTGATGTTGTGCTCTTAGAAAACTTAAGATTTCATAAGGGAGAAACAAAGAATGATTCTGAGTTTGCTAAGAAGCTAGCTGAGTTAGGAGATGTTTTTGTTAATGATGCTTTTGGAACTTGTCATCGGGCTCATGCTTCTACTGAAGGAATAACACATTATCTTGAGTCAGTATCGGGATTTTTAGTTAAAAAAGAAATAGAATATTTTAGTAAGATTCTAACTTCAAGTGTTAAACCTTTTATTTTTATATTAGGAGGAGCAAAAGTATCAGACAAGATTCCAGTTATAGAGAATATGATTGATAAGGCTGATTGCTTTTTGATTGGTGGAGCAATGGCTTATACTTTTATGAAAGTGCAAGGTATTGATGTTGGTTCTTCGCGTGTTGAGGAAGAATCATTTGAAATAGTAGAGAAGATACTCAAGAAAGCAAAAGACAAAGGTGTTGAAATATTGTTGCCAGTTGACCATGTAATCACCGATGATATCAAGGAAGCGACTAATGTTAAAACTACTGAGGGTGCTAGTGTAGATGCTGGATTTATGGCTGTTGATATTGGGCCTAAGACAATAGAACTTTTTTGTGATAAGATAAAAGAAGCTAAAACTATTGTTTGGAACGGGCCAGTAGGAATTTTTGAAAAAGATCTATTTGCTCAAGG
>JAVCBZ010000018.1 GCA_030765735.1 Candidatus Susulua stagnicola
ATATCTTTCAAAAATTTAACCGTTTCTACCGCAAAATTGAAAGTTCTTTCTTCTAAATCTCTTTTCCCTTCATTACTCTTCACTTCTTCCTTTATCCTTTATCCTTCTTCCTTTATACACGTATTTGACCTGTTCCTACAACCACATACTTATATATAGTTAGTTCCTCTAACCCCATTGGTCCTCTAGCATGTAGTTTATCAGTAGAAATGCCTATTTCTGCTCCTAAGCCAAATTGATAGCCATCACTAAAACGAGTAGAAATATTACTAAAACAACAAGCAGAATCTACCTCTTTTGTAAACTTATTAGCACTACTAATATCTTTAGTAAGAATACTATCAGTATGGTGAGAACCATAAAGATTAATATGTTCAATTGCTTGCTCAATTGATTCTACAATTTTTATTGAAATAATTAAATCAAGATATTCTGTAGTCCAATCTTTGTCACTTGCTTTCTTTATGCCTGATAACAATTTTACTGTTTTAGAATCTCCTCTTATTTCAACACCAAATTTATCAAACATTATTTTAAGAAGAGGTAAAAATTTATTGGCTACAGTTTTATGAACAAGAATAGTCTCTACAGCATTGCAAACTGATGGTCTTTGTACTTTTGAATTTACACAAATTTCTAGAGCCTGTTTTAAGTTAACTTTTTTATCTATATAAATATGGCATACCCCTTTATAATGTTTTATCACTGGTATCTTTGATATATTAGTAACTTTTCTGATAAGAGCTTCTCCTCCTCTAGGAATAACTAAATCAATATACTGATCAGCTTCTAAGAGTTCATTTACTACTTTATGTTCTGTCTTATCAACTATAAAAAATACCGGAAAATTAATATTACTTTTTTTTATTGCTTTATCTAACACTTTTCCTATGGCCTTATTAGAATTTATAGAACTGCCTCCGCCTCTTAATATCCCAACATTAGAAGTTTTAAACAGTAAGCTGATGCAATCACTAGTAACGTTTGGTCTTGCTTCATAGACAATTAAAACTACACCTATAGGAACTCTGATCTTTTTTACCACCATCTGGTTAGGCCTCTTTTTTGAAGATATAGTTTTCCCAATAGGATCAGCTAAACTTGCTACTGCTTTTAGCGAAGCACTCATTTCATTCAAACGTTTATCATTTAAGCTGAGTCGGTCAATAAAACTCTTTTTTAAATTATTCTTAACTGCTTGCGCAATATCTTTTTTATTTTCACGCAGAATAAAGTCTTTTTCAATTATCAAAGCTTTAGCCATATTTTTAAGAGCCTTATTCTTATCCTTAGTAGTTAATTGTGTTAGTTTATAACTAGATATTTTAGCTTCTTTTACTAAATTTTTAATATAAGTACTCATATAAATTTATCAGTTATTTTTTGTTCTTATAGTCAGTCCAGCCATGCGCTGCTTTAACAAAATTGTCTCTATGAATTACTTCTTTCTCAAAACGCTTAGTTTTACTATTTTTAAAATCATCAGAACCATAATTAATTAATCCACAACCTAGAACATCTTCTTGGCTATCGACTATCATAACTGCATCACCTTTATTAAATTTAGATCTAACTTCAATAATTCCAACACCTAATAAACTCTTACCTTTATTTAATAAAGCCTCTTTTGCCCCAGCATCAATGATAACTACGCCTTTTATTTTCTTACTATCAATCCAGCGTTTACGTGATTTTTCAATATCCTTACAAGGCAGAAATAAAGTGCCAATGCTTTCAGCTGCAACTATTCGTGAAATAACATTCTTCTTCCTACCATTAGCAATTACTGTTTTTATCCCTGAAAGATTAGCTTTTGTTGCTGCATCAAGTTTTGTGTCCATGCCACCTTTAGTATGAGTCTTATCTTGTTTTTTAACAAAAGCTCTTATTTTATTATCTATTCTGTCAACTTGTTTAATCAATCTTTTCTGATCAAACAAACCTTCAACATCTGATAAAATTATCAATTGCTCGGCTCCAATTAAGTCAGCAACAAATGCTGAAAGACGATCATTATCACCGATGCTAATCTCCTCATGAGATACAACATCATTCTCATTTATTATCGGTATAACATTGATTGATAAAAGCTCTTTAATCGTCTTGGAAATATTTATATAGCGTTGACGAATATCAAAGTCATCCCAAGTAAGAAGAATTTGTGCGCAATTACGTTTATATTTTTTAAACTTACTATTAAACATATCCATTAATATAATTTGCCCTAAAGAAGATATTGCCATAAGAGCATGCATACTACTAGGTCTTTTTTTTAATTTAAGTTGGTTAAAACCACAAGCAATTGCTCCTGAACTAACCAAAACAACCTTATAACCTTTTTTCTCAACTAAAAGGATATCTTTGACTAACTGTAAAATTAAGTTCGAATCTAATTTTCCTTCAGGAGCAATAACACTACTCCCAATTTTTACTACTATTTTTTTTGTATCTTTTGCCATAATATTTTTATTTAATTTTTTTCAATTTCTTAGAGATCTTTTTTTTAAGATTCTCAATTGTTTCAAGCTTATTGGTTGATACTGTTAAAACTCCTTTTTCAATCTTCTTATTATCTATTGTATCAACTTTAGCCAACAAGTAAAAAAAATTTTTCTCCTTTAGCAAAGAACTATCAAACCTTTTAATCTCTTGCTCTAATCCCAAAAAAGCATCAGGGCTAGACATTTCATCCTTCAAAAATAAAAGTATTTTACTACGAAAAATATGTCTTAAGAATGCATTTTCTACTAAACCTTGAGTCTCTTTACTCTTTTTAAAAGGTGGAGTATCTAAAATAACAAATCTTTCAAATCCATAATCACTATTAGCCCAAAAACAAGAAGTAGTTGTAAAAGAATACTCTGCTACTTTGCGGTTTTGACCAGTTAAAGCATTAAAGAGAGAAGTCTTCCCGCTATTACCAAAACCTAAAATAGCCACATCATTAGGAATGCGGTAATCTAAGGTTACTTCCTTCTCTTGACGACCTTCAGCTGGAGCAGGAGCATGTTTAGAATTACCTTTACCGCCTCTGCCACCTTTGCAAGCTAAAAATTCTACACCTTCACCAACCAAATCAGCAATTACTTTACCATTTCTCAAAACCCTGGTTCCTGAAGGAACATTAACAATTAAATCTTGGCCATCTCTCCCTCTTTGTTTTCTCGATCTACCACTCTCACCGGAAGAGGCAACAAACTTCTTAGTACCTTTAAACTTACTTAAATCATAA
>JAVCBZ010000090.1 GCA_030765735.1 Candidatus Susulua stagnicola
AAGGATTTCTTTAGAAGAGCTTTCTGATTATCTTTCTATTGAAGAGAAGAAGATCGTAGAGTGGGTTGAAGGTGGTAAAATTCCTGTAGAGAAAGAAGGCAATAAACTATTATTTGATCGTCAGGAAGTAGAAGCTTGGGTTGCCCATAAACCTTAAAAAGGTTATTATAGATTTCAAGATTAAGTCAAGTTAGTCTATAAAATTTTTATAAATAAATAATGAAAGAGAAACTTTGCACTACAAGAGAAGCTTCCCATACTTTGGGTATTTACGAGAAAGATGTTATTGAGTTAGCTAATAAAAATATTATTCCTCACTTTAAAGTTGCCGGAGAATTTTTAAGATTTAGAAGGGAAGATATTCTAAGAATTAAGCCAGCAATAAAAAAGAAGTATAATATTCCCGAGAGAAAGGATCGCTCTCTAGAAAGGATAAGAGAGTTTATATATTTCAATGATTTTTATTTAATTTCAGTAGTAATTATTATTATTTTAGTTGGGATAATAGTAAAAGACTTAATTGTCAGCACTTAATGCCTGCCTTTTTATCTACTTAAAATTCCGATATTGCAAAATAATAAATTATTTGCTTTAATTAGCAGAGTTGATAGAATATTCTTTAAAATTACAGATTATCTTTATGGTTTGGGTTTTTAAAAATAAGAAAAAGGAGATAAAAAATGGTAAATTTTGATGATTTTTCTAAACTAGATTTAAAAACAGGTAAGATTTTAGAAGTTAGCTCTCATCCTGATGCCGAAAAGCTATATCTATTAAAGGTTGATATTGGAGAGAAAGTAATTCAAGTGGTAGCTGGGATTAAACCTTTTTATACTCCAGAGCAATTAGAGAATAAACTTATAGTTGTTTTAACTAATTTAGAAGCAAAAAGTATTAGGGGGTCTTTATCAGAAGGCATGGTTTTGGCTGCTCAAGGCAAGGATGATATTAGTTTGGTAGTCTTAGACAAAGAAGTAGATGTTGGTAATAAAGTAAAGTAAATTTTTATAATCAAGCTTATATTAAAAAAGTATATAAGAGCTAGGACAAAAGGTAATAGTGATATTGTAGATATTACCTTAATAATCGTTTAATATGGATTTAATAAAAAACATTGAGGATTTTGACTGGATAGTTTTTGACTTAGAAACTACTGGCTTAGATGCTGTTACTGGTGATTCTATATGTGAAATAGGAGCTTTGAAGATTAAAAATAGAAAAATTATTGATAAGTTCCATAGCCTAGTTAATCCTAAAAGAAATATTCCTATACAAGCCTATAATATTCATAAAATATCTGAAGAAGATGTCAAAAACTCTCCTTGCTTTGAAGATATAGCTGAAGAGTTTGTTTCATTTTTAGGCAAATCAGTAATTTTTGCTTATAATATTAAATTTGATATGAGTTTTATCAATAATCATTTGGGAAAGATTAATCAACCAGTTTTAAAATTGCCAGCAGTAGATATTCTTTCTATGGCTAGAGATGGTCTTAAATTGCCTCGATATAATTTAGATGCAGTAGCTAAATTTTTTAATATTGATTGTAGCCAAGGATTGCATAGGGCTGCAAATGATGCTTCAGTTGCTCTTCAGGCACTTATAAAGTTGTTAGATATATTTAAAGAAAAAGGAATAAGAAATCTAGATGAATTTATTTCTCTTTATGGCTTAAATGATGAAATTTTTAGAGTAAAGGAAGAGGAGAAAATAGAGCTCTTTAATTTAGCTATAAAAAAGAGAACAGTTTTAAAAATAAAGTATTTTTCTTCTAATAATGTTATTGAGGAAAAAGATGCAGTGCCTCTTCGTATTGTTTCTGAAGGTAGATATCCATATCTTTTATGCCAGAGTAAGGATAAGGGTTCCTTTAGCGTAAGAGTCAGTCGTATCTTAAAAGTAGAAGATTTTAAAAGTAATTAATTTGCTATGAATTAAAAGATTATTTTGATAAAATGAATAGTATTAGCAGTAGGTAAATATTAATACTGCGAATTATTAAAAGGAGGTTATTATGGATGATCTATTAGAAATTTTAGAAAATAATGCTCGGATTTCCTTAGAAGATTTACAGAAATTAACTAGTAAGAGTAAAAAAGACATTGAACGAGCTATAAAAAATTATGAGAAAAAAGGAATAATCGTAAAGTACAAAACAATCATAAATAAGCAAAAAATCGATAATAAGGGAGTAGTTGCTTTAATTGAAGTTAAAATAGTTCCTCAGAAAGATGTAGGCTTTGATTTAGTTGCTCAGAGAATTTATAGATTTCCAGAAGTAAAAAGCTGTTTTCTTCTTTCTGGAACCTATGATTTACTTTTAGAAGTTTCTGGAGAAGATATAAATACAGTAGCTAGTTTTGTTGCTGAGAAACTATCACCTTTAAGCTCAGTTAGAGGCACGGCTACTCATTTTATGCTTAAAAAGTATAAAGAAGATGGAATAATTCTAGTAAAGGGAGAAAAAAACCAGAGATTACCGATAACTTATTGATAGTTTTTATGATTTATCTAGGTAATGTTTTAAACGTAAATAGAATTAATAAATTAAATAAAATAAAATCATGATATCAAAAAGAATAAAAAATATACCATCTTCAGGGATACGAGAATTTTTTGATTTAGTTTTAGGTATGCCTGAAGTTATATCCTTAGGTGTAGGTGAGCCTGATTTTATTACTCCTTGGAAAATTAGGGAAAAAGCAATTACAGCTCTAGAAGAAGGGTTAACTTCTTATACTTCAAACCAAGGTCTTTTTGTTTTGCGCAAAGGTATTAATAATCTTTTGGATAAGAAGTATTCTTTAAAATATAATCCTGAAGAAGAAATTCTTGTTACTGTGGGGGTTAGCGAAGGCATGGATTTAGCTATAAGAGCCATTATAGAGCCAGGGGATAAGATTATTGTAGTAACGCCTTATTATGTTGCTTATCCAGCTTTGGTTGAGATATGCTGTGGCAAGGTGCTTTATCTGCTGACCAAGGAAGAAGAGGGATTTAAAATTAATCTTGGAAAACTTAAAAGTTTACTTTTACAAAATCCTAAAGCAATAATATTGAATTATCCTTCCAACCCTACAGGAATAACCTATGATCGTAAGGAGTTAAATCAAATTTGGAGCATTTTATCTAAAAAAGATATAATTATTATTAGTGATGAGACTTATGATGAATTGAATTATGGTAAGAATCATATTCCATTTTCTTCTTTAAACAAAAAAGCAAAAAAGCAAACAATTTTGCTTAATGGGTTTTCTAAAGGATATGCTATGACTGGCTTTAGAGTTGGTTTTGCTTGTGCAGATAAAGAGATCATTTCTGCAATGACTAAGATACACTCTTATTCAATACTTTGTGGACCGATTATATCTCAGATTGCTGCAATTGAAGCCTTGAAATCAAGAAAAGAAGTGATGGAAATGCAAAAAAAATATAAAAAGAGAAGAGATTTTATAGTTAAAGAACTTAATCGCTTAGGCCTTTATACAGTTAAACCCCAGGGTGCATTTTATTGTTTTTCTTCAGTGAAGAAGTATAAAATAAATGCCCTAGATTTTGCTAAGAAACTATTACTTCAAGAAAAAGTTGCTGTAGTTCCTGGAACAGCATTTGGAGAAGAGTTTGGTTCTTATGTAAGAATTTCCTATGCTAATTCTTTAGAGAATTTAAGAGAAGCTACAGTAAGGATAGAGAGATTCTTAAGTAAGCTATAGATCCTAACCTTTATTTCTTAGTATTTCATTATGTTTTTAGATTGTTGTTTTGTATAGTATAAAATATAATCAAAGAGGAAAAATGTTTTTAAAAATATTATCTAAATTACTAATAATAATTTTTATTTTTAGCTTATTTGGTTGTACTCAGATTTCTAAAGAATCTTCTAAAGAGGGTGTTATTGGGTTAGAAAATTTTAAAGAATATTATCAAGATTTAGTAATCCAACAACGTCAACTTTTAGAACTTAACCCTAATGATTTAGAATTAAGATTTCAGTTAGCTAAGTTTTATTATGATTTTAAAGACTATTCACAAGTAAAAGATCTTTTAGAGAATGTTGATAATCAAAAAGCTAAGGTGATCTTAGCAAAAACTATGGTTAAATCAAAAAACTACGGTTATGCTATTAAGATCTTTGAAAAATTAGATCTTATTGCTGAAGATAGTGAATATTTGTATCTTTATGGTCAGGTTTTAGAGGAAAAAAACTTATTTCCTAAGGCGCTTGAAATTTATCAAAAAGTAGAAGGATCTTTTAAAGAAAATGCCCAAAAGAGAATAAAATTAATTAAAGTTAGAGTAGAAGGAAGCATGCCTAAAGAAGTAAGAGATATATCTAGTGAAGCTGAAGATTTTCTTAAAGGTTTAGAAGATGAAGCTGCAATATACTTATTGGTGGATGAGGACATTGAGATTAAAACTGATAATACTTCTGTATCTACGATACATGTTATAAAGAAAGTTTTACAAGAAAGAGGTAAAGAGTTAGCTGAGGTTGAAATGGGGTATGATTCTACCTATGAAAGGATAGAACTAGAGTATGCTCGAACAATTACTAAAGAGGGCAAGGTTGTTTATGCTGGGGAGGAAAGTATTCGCGATGTAAGCAGATATTTAAATTTCCCTCTTTATAGTAACTCTCGAGCATTTATTATTTCTATGCCTTCGGTGGAAGTAGGTTCTTTTATTGAATATAAGGTAAAAATTTATTCTTCAAAATTAATTAATCAGGATGATTTTAATTTTGTTTATCGGCTTCGTGAAGGTTATCCTGTTTTTAAATCTAAATTTGATCTAATGATTCCTAATAGTCGTGATATTAATTTTAAATTTCCAAACAAAGAATACGCAAAAGGGATTAGTCTTGAACCTGAAGTAACAAAGACAGAAACTAAAAAAATATATTCTTGGAGCTTCAATAAAATAGAATCTATTATTCCTGAATATAGTATGCCTGAGGTCTCATATGTAAACCCAGCAATTTTAATTTCCAGTTTTTCTTCTTGGGATGAAATTTATAAGTGGTGGAAATCTTTATATAAGGAGAAACTTCAATTAAATAAAGAGGTAAAAGATTTTGTGGATCAACTTATTAAAGATAGTTTTACTGAATACGAAAAAGCAAAAATTCTTTCTGAATTTGTAGCCAAGAATATTCGTTATGTTGCTATAGAGTATGGAGATAGTGGCCATGAGCCACATTATGCTAATGAAGTATTTATCAATAAGTATGGGGACTGTAAAGATCAGGCAATTCTTTTAGTAGCAATGTTAAAGTATGCTGGTTTAAAAGGTTATCCAGTACTTATATCTACTCGTGGTACTTATACTATATATGAAGATTTTCCATCTGCTATTTTTAATCATGCTATTTGTGCTGTCGAAATAGATAATCAGCTAATTTTCATTGACCCTACAGCTGAAACTACAGCTTTTGGCTATATCCCTCTTGGCGATCAGAATAGACTAACCTTAGTATTCGCAGATGATGGCTGGCGTATAGATAGGGTTAAAAACATAGCGGACAATGAACTTGTCTATGGAATGGATATAGTGATTAATCATGATGAAAGCGTAGCAATTACTCGTCAAGTGTCAACTAAAGGATTTTACTCTTCTTTTTATCGTTGGTACTTAAAATATACTCATCCGGCTACAATAAAAGAAGAAATTCAGCAAAAGATGATGGAAATATCATCTTTATCTAAGTTAATTGATTATCAAGTAAGTGATATTGATAGTTTTGATACTGTGCCTGGTCTTATCTATAGGTTTGAAGCTGAAGAGTTTCTTAATCCGGCTGGAGGTTTAAGGATTGTTCCAGTCCTAGACCAAGTGTCTATTGAACATGGTTTAATTAGCAAAGATGATAGAAATTACCCGATTGATTTTGAAGCAATACACAGTATTTCTGCAAATATAAAATTAACTTTACCTAATAATTTAATAGTTAAGTACTTACCTCGTTCTATTATTTTAGATAATTCTTGGTTTATGCTTAAGATTGGTTATAAAGAAGATCTTAATATAGTTAATTTTAATCAAGAGTTTAGGATTAAGAAGAGATTCGTAGAGAAAGAAGAATATAATGTTTTTAAGGGATATCTTAAAAAGGCTCTTTATTTTTTGCGTGAAGAAATTATTTTAGAAAAGAAGTAATGAATAAAAAAATATTAATAAAAAATAATAAATCCCAAAAAACAGTTAAACGAAAAAGTTTTGAAATAAAATTTTACGAAGATCTCCTTAAACAGCACCCTGATTTTATCAATGTACTTATTTCCTTAGGAGATGTTTATACCCGCAAAGGTTTTTATGAAGAAGGATTGGCTGTAGATAAAAAGCTAATACAATTATTGCCTAACGATCCAATTGTGCATTATAATCTTGCCTGTAGCCTATCTTTGACAAGTCATTCAGATGAAGCTTTAGCAAAATTAAAAAAAGCTGTTTTGTTTGGTTATGATGAATTTTCTTTTATGTCTAAAGATCCGGATTTAGAAAATGTAAGAAAGTTGTCGGAGTATAAGATCTTTTTTTCTAAATTAAAGAGGTTGAAAAATAAACAACATGAATAAGGGCGATAAACGAAGATATATAAGAATTTCTACTGTTTTGCCAATTGAGTTTTTTATCTTTAATGATCAAGATAGTAAAATAACCCCTTGGCTTCAAGGTTTTACTAATGATATTGGAAAGGGAGGCATTTGTCTTTTAATCAATGACCTTTGGTGGGGTTTTTCTAATCGTTTCAAACAAAAGGATACTCAATTATCTTTAAGGATAAATCTACCCTTTAAAACCCAGCCAATGCGTTTGAATGCTAAGATAAGCTGGGTTAAAGAGCAAAAATTAAATGATTTCAACCAATATGTGCTAGGATTAGAATTTACAGAAACTAATGATAAAAAGGTAAACAAGTTATTTAAATATGCTTTGGTTAAAAAATTTACACCAGTTGTTGTAAATACAATTATGGTTGCACTTTTAGTTTTTTCTTTTTCTTTATTTTTGTATATGGGATCATTAGTAAGAAAAAATAGAAAATTAGTAAGTGATTATGTAAATATTTTAGAAAAACGTTCATCTCTAGAAGATATATTAGAAAAAGGAATTAGCCAAGAAGAATTTTTTAAAGAAAAACAAGCAAGCTTGGAAGTAGCGATCTTTTCTCTTAAAGAAGAAGCTACTTTTTGGCAAAATAAATATGATGCTTTGGTTGTTGAAGATAGTGACAGTACAGACATTCCAGATGAAGCTTTAAATTTTAAGAAAAAATTAACTCTTCTTGAATTAGAGTTAGCAAGGCTAAACAAGGAAAATGACCTTTTAAAGAATAAAGAAAAAGATAGTAAAACTGCAGTTTCAAAAATTCAAGAAGTAGTTAATAATTTGCGAGCAGAAGAGGTAAAAACTTCTCAGAAGGTTATTAATGGAATGTATGATTGGATAAAGAATCGCCAAGATTTAAGGAGAGGATTGGTGTTAAGTTATGAAGGAGACGACAGTTTAGATAGAGTTTGTTTTACTTATGATCAAGCTTTAGCCGCATTGGTATTTCTTGTTTCTGGAGATAGCTTGCGGGCAAGTAAATTGTTGGATTTTTATTTAAATAATATAAATAAGGGTCAGGATATCTATAATGCTTATTTTACTCAAGGAGATGTTTTCGAGTATGTGCTACATAGTGGGCCAAATGCTTGGTTAGGATTAGCTGCTCTTTGCTACACTAAAGAAACTGGAGATAGAAAATATTTGCCTATAGCTAAAAAAGTAGCTAATTTTCTTTTAGCAATGATGGATGGGGAAGGTGGAGTAAAGGGAGGTCCAGATGTATCTTGGTATTCTACTGAACACAATTTAGATGTTTTTGCTTTTTTTAAATTATTTTATGAGATTAGTGGAGAGAAAAAATATTTAAATGCTGCTGATAGTGTAAAAAAATGGGTCTCATGCTATACTTATACTAATTATGGTACTCCCCCAATAAAAAGAGGGAAAGGTGATTCTACCATTGCTACTGATACTTATGCTTGGTCAGTAACTGCTTTTGGTCCTAAAGAGCTTTTATCTTTAAAGATGAACCCAGAGTCAATTTTAGAATTTGCTGTTAAGCATTGTGAAATTGGAGTGAATATTAAGAGAAAAAATGGAGAGGTTAAGGTAAGAGGTTTTGATTTCTCCAAAACTAGTAACGCTTCTCGAGGAGGGGTAGTATCTGGAGAATGGACAGCACAAATGATTTTAGCTTTTGAAGTTATGGCTGATTATTTTAAAGACAAAGATTCCAAAAAGTCTAAGCAATATGAAGAAAAAGCGATTTTTTATTTTAATGAATTACAGAAGATGCTTATAACTTCTCCTTCTCGTGCTGGTAGAGAAGATCCTTGTCTTCCTTATGCTTCTAGTTCTTTTGTTGATACTGGACATGGGTGGAGAACTCCTAGAGGGAGTAGGACTGGCTCTCTTGCTTCAACAGCCTATTTTTTACTTACCTACCATGGATATAATCCTTTAACAGGAAAATTTTTGAGTTTATCTTTGAAAAAAAAATTTTAAAAAGGGTAAAATAGCCTGAAAAGTTTTTTTGTCACTTTCAAAAATAGAAGTGTTCACATTTTTTAGAATTAAGGTACAATAAACGATATGTTAAAAAAGGGTTTTAAATCAGGTTTTGTTACTATTCTCGGTAGGCCTAATGCGGGCAAGTCTACGCTTCTTAATGCCTTAATAGACAACAAGGTAAGCATTATCTCTCCAATACCTCAGACTACACGTCATCAAATAAAAGGAATCCTAAATTTAGAGAATGCTCAAATTGTGTTTGTTGATACCCCTGGGATTCATTCATTTGAAGATAAATTGGCTGCACATTTAAATACAGTTGCTAAAAGAGCTATAGAAGGTTGTGATTTAATTATTTATGTTGTTGATATGTCTCGACGTCCGGGAGAAGAAGAACAAGAGTTGATGCGTATTATTTCCGGTCAAAAAATTAAAACAATTATGGTTTTAAATAAAATTGATCTAGGAATTAAGTATTTTAATCTTTATATTGATTTATGGGCCGAAAGAGTGAAAGGCAAGAGAAACCCTTTAGTTTACTATATTCCTTTATCTGCTAAGACCGGGAAAGATGTTGATAAATTGAGAGACACTCTTTTAGATAATTTACCAGAATCTCATCCTTATTATGATACAAAGGAATTAACTGATTTTCCAATTAAATTTCGAATTGCTGATATTATAAGAGAAAAGTTATTTTTACAACTTAAACGAGAAGTGCCTCACTCTGTAGCAGTTGAAATTGAAGAAATAAATAATAAGAAAAAAATAGTTTCAATAAGAGCTGTTATCTATGTTAAGAGAAATTCTCAAAAGAGAATTGTTATTGGCAAAGCTGGAGAGGTACTTAAGGAAGTAGGAAGTCGCTCAAGGCCAGAGATTGAGAAAATTTACAACAAAAAAGTTTTTTTAGATATCTGGGTTAAGGTTTTAGAAAATTGGCAAGATAAGCCAAGAATATTAAAAGAATTAGGATATTGGTGGGAATAGTTTGCTAAAGGTATTGAGTGTGGATATTTTAAAAACTTCTAAAAACTTAGAGTTATCAGTAGTTTTAGCTTTAGAGTATCTTCTTAAATCTTCTAATCGCTCAACGCGAAAGCGAATAAAGGATCTAATTATAAAATGAAAGTTTGTAAACATTTTTTAGAATGTGGAGGGTGTAAGTCTCAAGATATTCCCTATAAAGAACAACTTATTGTTAAAGAAAGTAAAATTAAAAATCTAGCTGATTTTTATAAAATTGATACTGAGTTAAAACCGATTAATTCTTCCTCTCCTGGATACTATCGCAATAAGATGGAATTTAGTTTTGCCAATCAGGATGGTATGGTTTGTGGTCTTTATAGTAAAGTAGAAAGACGAAAGGTAGTAGATATAGAAGAGTGCTTAATTTTTTCTCCAGACTTAAAAGACATTATAAAAGCAATTAAAGATTTTCTTAAAATAAAAAATTATTCTGTACATGATAAGTATTCTCATCAAGGGTTCTTGCGTTATCTAATTGTCCGAGAAACAAAATTTACCAAAGAGATTATGATTGGTTTGGTTACAAGCAGTAGTGAAACTTTAGATAATCAGGAATTTGTAAAAGTTTTAACTGAATTAAAATTAAAAGCTACAATAAAGTCTATTTATCAGATTATTAATGATTCGTTTTCTGATGCAGTAGTTTTTGATAAAAAAGAACTTTTATATGGTCAAGCTTTTATCGAAGAGAGATTAGATGATTTAACTTTTAGAATTGGGATTGATACTTTTTTCCAGGTTAATCCTTATGCTATAGTAGATTTTTATAAGAAGATCAGAGAATATGCTAAACTTTCTTCTACTGATCAAGTATTAGACCTTTTTTGCGGAGTAGGTTCTATCGGAATGTTTTTAGCTCGGGATGCAAAGTTTGTCTGGGGTGTAGAAAGAGAACAAGCAATAGTCGATATAGCTTGGCAAAATGCTAAGATTAATAAAATAGATAATATTTCTTTTTTTGCCGCTGACTCTAGAAAATTTCTTAATACTCAAGGCGCATTTTATAAGGGTACCGACCTTTTGGTTATAAACCCTCCGCGTTGCGGGCTTTCAGCTAAGATAATAAGAGCTATTTTAAGGCTAGAGCCTAAGAATATTATTTACTCATCTTGTAATCCTGATGCTCTTTTTAGAGATTTAGAAGGTTTTCTAAACGGATATAATCTTGTCTTTATTGAGCCTTTTGATTTTTTCCCCCATACTCCTCATCTTGAAGCTTTAAGTTTCCTAAAGCGGAAAAAGTAACAATTTGTCTATAAAAACCTTGACTAAATAGCTATAAATAGTAAAATTTTACTATTCAAATTTTACTAATATTTAAACCATGAATATAAGAGAATTAATTGCAAAACAGAATAAAATCTGTCCTCAAAAAGTTGCCATTTCATTTAAAGGTAAAGCGATTACTTTTTCTGAAATTAGAGATGCAGCATTTAAACTTGCTAACTATTTTCTTAAAATTGGTGTAATTAGTAATGATAAAATAGCCATATTCCTTCCGAATACTCCTAAATCTATTTTTGCTTTTTTAGGCATATTTAGCGCAGGAGCTACAGTAGTTCCTCTTGATTTTATGCTGACTGAGAATGAGATAATTAATTTTATAAATCATAGTCAGTCAAAAATTTTAATTGCTCATCCTAAATTAGATTTAGCTAATCTTCAAGATAGTTGTCCCAGCTTAAATAAAATAATTGTTTGTAGTGAAGATAACGAAAATTCTTCTTTTTTTGATTCAATCCTAAAAGAAGAAGATTCTAACCAACCAAACTTAGAACATAAAGAAAATGATTTAGCAGCTTTATTTTATACTTCTGGGTCTACTGGCCATCCTAAGGGAGTGAGTTTAGAATATAGACATTTAGATAATCCTTCTAATACAATTAATCATTTTTTAGGAGTATTTGGAGATGATGTCTTTTTGTGTGGCGGGGTTCCTTTTTCTCATATAGGAGGCCTAGGATATATATTGCTAATGGTTCATTTTGCTTCAACTCTTGTGTTAATGGAAAGATTTCAACCTTTAGAGTTTCTAAAAAATATAGAACGCCATAAAGTTACTATATTTTGTATTGTTCCGGCAATGTACATAGCTATCCTTTCCTTAAAAGGTTATGGTGAGTTTGACCTTTCTTCCTTAAGATATGCAGTTGTTTTTGGCGCACCTTCTTCACCAATACTTTTGAAAAGATTTCATAAATTATGTCCTCAGGCAATAGCTTTAAATGGTTGGGGTATGACTGAAACTTCTGCTCCTAATTCTTTTTCCCCTCCAGATGAGAGTAAAATATCAAGTATTGGTTATCTTAATTTTAATATTGAGGCAAAAATTGTTGATCAAGCTGGTAATAAATTAAATAGTCCTTCTCAAGGAGAACTTTGGGTTAAAGGTGAGGCGATTATTAGAGAATATTATAAAGAGCCAGGCTTAACTAAAGAAGTTTTAACTGAAGATGGATGGCTTAAAACTGGAGATATTGTAAGAATTGATTCTGATTTGCTTTATTATATAGTTGGAAGAAAAAAAGATATGATTAAAGTGGCTGGAGAAATAGTTTTCTCAGCTGAAGTTGAAGAAAAAATAAATAAATATTCTAAAGTAGCTGAAGTTGCTGTTATTGGTATAGCTGATGATTTACGTGGAGAAGTACCGAAAGCTTTTATAGTTTCAAAAGAGAAAGAGCCTTTTAGTGAACAAGAGTTAAAAGATTTTTTAAAAGAACATTTAGCTCATTTTAAAATTCCTCATTATTTTGAATTCGTAGAAAATTTACCTAAAAACAGGACTGGAAAAATTGATAAACAAAAACTTAAAATAGGAGATTTATTATGATGAAGAGAGATATCCATTTAAGCCCAAAAGATTTGTTAAGCTCTTTACAGTTTAGAGATGGTGATTTTGGAGAAGTGGCTTTAATTAGTGGACAACAGCATAGAGCAAAAATGTGTTTAGAAAAATTAGAAAATTGTGTAAAAAATTTTACTTTTCTTGGCTATACTTTTTGGACTGGGTTTTACAATGGTAAGAAGGTTACTGTTGGTAATGGTGGATTTTATGCTCCTGATTCAGCTTTTGTTACTGAGTTTTTATGTGTTGGAGGAATTAATACTTTAATTAGGCTTGGTTCTTGTGGAGCCTTAAGAGAAGATATCAATGTTGGAGATTATGTTTTAGCTACTGATATTATTCGTGGAGATGGAGCCACTAAATATTATGTAGATGATAATTATGTGTCTAAGGTAGATCAGGGTTTGACATCAAAGATAGAAGAAGTTTTTAAGACTGCGGGTACTTTACATCGTGGAGGAGTTTGGACAACTGATGCTTTGTTTAAAGAAACCAAAGAAATAGTTAATCCTTATATTGAGAAAGGTGCGATTGCTGTTGATATGGTGACTTCTCCGTTTGTAACTGTAGCCAATATTTATAAAAGAAAAGTTGCAGCTATTTTAGCAGTTTCTGATAATCTTATTACTGGAACATTAGGATTTGCTGATTATAGATTTTTTGAGGCTGAAATGAAAATGATAGACTTAGGGTTTAAAGCTGTCGAAGGATTGGAATAAGGAGATAAAAACATTATGGGAATTATTTGGAATCAGGAAACAAAAAATAAGTTTAACAATATAACTGAAAATTTACCTCAATTTCATAGAACAATTGCTGAGCAACTTATTAAACAAAAGTCTGAAGAGTTAGCCGAGGCAAGAAATTCTAAAGAAGTTGAAGATAAAGATTTAATTATTGCTTTTTTCCAGGAAGTTCCTCCAGCTTTTAAAAGTATGCTTGAAAGATTGCTTAGTAAATTAGGTATTGATTATTCTCAATATATTAGTCAGGAGAAGTAGAAAAAATGAACCCCGTTAGAAATCCTATTCAATCAGAGAGTCAAGGCGATATTCCTAACGGGGTGAAAATAGCTGTTTTAGGTTGTGGGGCAATTGGTGGATTATTTTTAGGTTATCTCTCTGCAGAGGGTGCTGATGTTAAAGGTATAGTTAAAGATTACCAGTTAGATCCTTTGTTAAAAGAAGGTTTAATTGTTGAAGGCACTAACGTTAGAAGTGTTTACAAGGTAAGAGCTGATATTAAGCTTAAAGAAAAGGTAGATCTAGCTATTTTTTCAAGCAAGATAGGTGATTTAGATAATTTAATAAAGACAAATATAGAATATTTAAAAGATGCTACTGTGATTAGCACACAAAACGGTGTAAGCGCTGATTATATATTGAGTAAGTATTTTCCAGAAGAAAAAATTATAAGTGGTATTGTTATGTTTGGGGCAACATTTTATCGACCAAACAGAATAGTTCATCATTTTAAAGGTAGTTTAGTATTGGGTAATATTTTTGATAAGGAAGTACCAAACATAGAAGAAGTAGCAGGGCTTTTAAAATCTGCATTTGACCTATCAGTTTCAAATGAAATAAAAGGGGCTAAATATCTTAAATTATTTGTTAACCTTAATAATTGTCTTCCAGCAATTTTAGGTTTATCAATGCAAGAGACATTTAGAGATTTAGATATAGCAAGAATAGCGATAACCTTAAACAAGGAAGCATATAATATTGTTAAAAATAGTGGCATAGTGCTAGCTGACTTACCTACTTATTCTAAAGCTAGGTTAGAAGGATTGGTTTCAATGAATACAGCTGAAGCTGCAGGTATTTTTTCAAAAGTAATGACTTCTTTAAGCAAAGAGCCTCTTTATGGTTCAATATTGCAGAGCATAAAAAATGATAAACCTTCAGAAATTGATTATATAAATGGTGAGATTGTTAGTTTAGCTACTAAGAATAATCTAAGAGCACCAGTAAATAAAAAAATAGTTAGATTGGTTCATATGGTTGAGAAGTCAAAGAAGTTTTTTACAAAAGAAAAATTATTAAAAGAATTGGAGACTTAATATGGTAAAAACACCTTTTTCAAAATTAAAGTTAACAGTGATTAATGTTTATGGAGATTGTTATCATGGTTACAAAATTGGCGATGAAATTATTTTAGAGGATTTTACTCACCCTCCAGAACATTTTTGCTTAGGTTTAGCTCATGCATTATTTCCAGTAATTTATGGTTTAAGTTTTGGTGCAAAATTTCCTTTTATGGAAAACCAAAAGTCTTTGTTGGTGACTTGTCCTGATGGTGGAAAATTAGAATTTAAAGCTGAAATTTTAAATAAACAAGGGCAAGTTGATGTAATCAATAAAGATCCGGATTTTAAAGGGCCAAATCCTAAAAATCTGGTTATTGAGGTTGTTAAAGCTACGGGCAAGTGTTTTTACAAGTATAAAGTTGGCGACAAGTGGGAAACTCAAGGATTAAAGTGTATCCCTGGATTTTGTGGAGCAGCTTGGCATGTAGCTTTTCCAGCTTTTTTTGCTTTAAACTTTGGAGCAAAATTCTTTTTCATGAAAGATCAAAATTCTATAGATACAGTTACTTGTCCTGATGGTGGGAATATTGTTTTTAAAGTTAGCAGAAAAGAAGATTAACTTTTACATTTTAAGGAGGAAAGATAAGTGAAAAGAGTAGTAATTACTGGAATTGGAGTTATTTGTGGTGCTGGAGAAGAGAAGAATGAATTTTATAATAATTTAATTGAAGGCAAGCCCTTTATTGAGAGAGTTGAAAATTTTGATGTAAGTTTATTTACTTCAAAAATTGCTTCCCAAGATTTAAATTTTGATCCTTTAAAATTTGGTATAACTGATCATAGACGTATGGATAGGTATGTTCAGTTTGGGATTGCAGCTGCTAAAGGGGCAATAGAAGACGCTAATTTAGATTTCAATAAATTAGATAGACGTAGATGTGGAGTGATTTTAGCCAATGCTATTTGTGGAACTCGTCTTATGGAGGAAGAGTTTCTGTTAGTTACTGATTGGGGTAAGAATCCGATTGATTCTCGAAAGGGTCGTCCTTTTCTCTATGATGCTGCTATGTTTAATACCCCTAGTGCTGAGGTTAGTGCTATCTATGGAACAAAAGGGATTAATTGTACAATCTCTACTGGGTGTACTGCTGGTACTGATTCTTTAGGATTTGCTTATGAACTTATTCAAGAAGGGAAACAAGATTTAGTTATTGCTGGAGCAAATGAGGCACCAATTACACCAATTACTTTTGGAGCTTTTGATGTAGTAAATGTTTTAGCTAAAAATAATGATCAGCCGCATAAGGCCAGTTGTCCTTTTGATAACAAGAGAAATGGTTTTGTTCTTAGTGAGGCTGCTGGAGTTTTAATTTTAGAAGAGTTAGAACATGCCAAGAAAAGAGGGGCTCATATCTATGCTGAAATTCTTGGCTATGGTACAAGTTGTAATGCTTATCATATGACTGATTTGCCTGCAGACGGTGAGCCTATGGCTCGTTCGATGAGAGAAGCTATAAAGAATTCGGGAATAAAGAATGAGGATATTGGTTATATAAACGCTCATGGTTCATCTACTCGTCAGAATGATGCTTTTGAGACTGATGCTTATAAAAAAGCTTTAGGAGATTTTGCTTACAAGGTGCCAATAAGCTCGATTAAGTCGATGATTGGTCATCCTTTAGCAGCAGCTAATGCTGTTGAGAGTGTGCTGTGTTGTATGATTTTCGAGAAAGGGTATCTTCCACCAACTATTAATCAAGAAGAGCCTGATCCAAAGTGTGATCTAGATTATATCCCTAATAAAAAGCGAGAAATTATGCCAGAGTATATACTCAAAACTAGCAGTGGATTTTCTGGAATACATTCTTCTATTGTATTTAAGAGGTGGAGGTAATCATGAGTGATAGAGTTGCGATAACAGGCGTGGGTGTAGTTTCACCATGTGGATTAAAAAAAGAAACTTTTTGGGCTAATCTTAAAAAATGTGAATCTTTTATTGATGAGATTAAGAGATTTGACGCTAGTCTTTATCCTTCTCGGATTGCTGGGCAAGTCCATGAGCTAGATCATTATTCACATGTTTCAGGAAGATTAGTTAAAAAGATAGATGTATTTTCTCATATGGCTTTAGTTGCTTCAGAGCAAGCCATAAAAGATTCTGGTATGGATTTAGAAAAAATTGATAAAAATAGAGTTGGTGTGTTTATGGGCAATGCTATTGGTGGTTGGCTTTTTGCTGAGACTGAACTAAGAGATATGTATATAGAAGGTAGAGATGGAATTTCTCCTTATATGGCTTCAGCTTGGTTTCCAGCAGCACCTCAGGGTCAGGTTACTATATACTATGGGTTTAAAGGATATAGTAAAACTATAGTTGCAGATAAGGCATCATCAGCTTTAAGTCTATGGTATGGCTCTAAAATATTAGCTCAAGATAAGAATGATTTTGTATTAGCTGGAGGAATGGAAGCTCCGATTACTCCTTATGCTTTATTGAGTGCCAATACTTGTGGCAATTTATCAAGGAATAATCTTAATCCTAAAACAGCCTACAAGCCTTATGATTTAGATCGAGATGGATTTGTTTTAGGTGAAGGTTCAGGAATAGTAATTTTAGAGAAAGAATCTAAAGCTAAGAAACGAGGTGTTCCTATTTATGGTTTTATTAAAGGAATAGGTTTTTCTTCTGATGGCTATCATTATTCAAGATATTCTCCAAAATCAGATGATTTAGAATATGCGATTAAAGAATGTTTAAAAGATGCTAAGTGGAACAAGGAAGATATTGATTATATTTGTTTAGATGGTGAAGCAACTGTAATTGGAGATTACCTTGAGACCCAAGCTTTAAAGAATGTATTTGGTCAGAATATAAAAAATATTGCTCTTAGTGCTCCTAAGAGTATTTATGGTAATTTATTAGGGGCTCAAAGTGCTCTAGATTTAATTGTTACATTATTTTCAATGAAGAACTCATTGGTAATACCAACAATTAATCAATTGATGAGTGATCCTTATTGCGATCTTGATTATACCCCTAATAAACTTAAAGAAAAGGCTATTAATAAAGCTTTAATTATTGCTAGAGGTCGAGGCGGGATAAATGTTGTCTTGGCTGTTGAGAGGAAATAGGAGGTGTTTATGGAATTAGAAAAAGAAATTATTAAGCTTATAAGCGAGACTTTAGATATAGAAGAAGCTGAAGTAAAATCTGATCAGAAATTGTATGATTCTATAGGTGTTGATTCAACAGAGATGGTAGAGATAGTTGTCACTCTTAGTAAACACTTTGGCCTAAAAATTGAAACTAATGAAATTACCAAGTTTTCTACTATTAATGAAATAGTTGATTTAATTGAAAGAAAAAAACAATTTTAAAATGAAAATAATAGATTTAAGTTTACCTATTGATGACAAAGCTTTTGAAGTACATAAACTTGAGATTGAGCGGACATCTCATAAGCAAGGAGTCCAAAAGCTTAACAAAGTATTGATGGGCAGGACTTTAAAGGGAAAGATTCAGTATTTGCTAGGTAAACGAATAATTAAAAAAAATGATTTGCCTGATGGAGAATTCCTATCTTTAGAGATAGTGCATTCCTCAGTCCACAGTGGAACTCACCTTGATTATTCTTTTCATTATGGTAGTAAATGTGAAGGTAAACCTTCAAAGACAGCTGATGAAATACCTTTAGAGTGGTGTAATTGTGATGGAGTTAAATTAGATCTCACTGATAAAAAAGCAGAGGATGTTATCAAGGATGAAGATTTAGAGAAAGCAATAAAAAAAATAGATTATAATTTAAAACCTTTAGATATTGTTTTCATTCATACTGGTTCCGATCGCCTGCATGGGACTCCTGAGTATTTTAGTAATTATCCAGGAATAGATACTTCAGCTATAGATTACCTTCTCGATAAAGGCATAAAAATATTTGGGGTAGATACTATGGGCATTGATAGACCTTACAAAATTATGATGAATAATTTTTTGAAGAATAAAGATTCAAGATATCTTTGGCCAGCACATTTCCATGGTCGCAAGAGAGAGTTTATTCATATTGAAAGATTAGCTAATTTAGATAAATTGCCAAATTTCGGATTTAAAGTTATTTGTTTTCCAATAAGGATAGTAAAGACTGGGGCTGCTTGGGCAAGAGTAGTTGCAATTCTTTAAGATAAAAAGGAGGATTTATGGCACACACAGCAAATTCTATTGTAATCAATGCACCTTATGAGTTGATATTTGATATTAGTAATGATATCTCTCGCTGGAAAGAACTGTTTGAGGAGTATACAGCCTCAGATGTCCTAGAGGTGGAGGGCAATAAAATTACTTTTCAACTTACTCATAAAAATGGAAATAGCTGGAAGTCTTATCGTTTGCTCTTTAAGGAAGATAAATTTGCTTATGCTTGCAAAGTAGAGCCAATGTTTCCTTTCCAATATATGAAGATTATTTGGCTTTATAGAGAAACAGAAGGTGGAGTTGAGATGACTTGGATTCAAGATTTTACTATGGATGAGAAGGCTGATTATACTGATTCTCAAGTTGAAGAGTTAATAAACAAACATTCCCAAGAGAATTTAAAAAGGTTTAAGGAGATAATAGAAAAAGAAACTAATGCCTAAGGTAAGTTTTTATATTTTTTGTCTAATGTTCTTTGTAATATCTTTTGGTGTTTCAGCTATGGCAGCTTTGATACCATCTATAGCTATTTATTTTGGGATAGCTAAAGCCCAAGCTTTGCCTCTTACTTGGCTTTATATGCTTCCTTATGGGGTTTTTGCTCTTTTTTGGGGACCTTTTACTAGAATAGTCAAGATTAAGAAAATTTTTTTAATTACAACTTTAGGTTTTTTTGTGTCATCTTTTTTACTTAGTTTTGCAAACAGCATAGAACAAGCTTTTTTATTTCGATTTTTAATGGGTTGTTTTGGCTGTAGTTTTGTGCCCTTAGTTCTTATTGTTGTTGGTAAGATTGTTCCTTCTGGGGATAAAGCAAAAACTATTGGAATATTTTTTACTTTTTCTTATTTGTCAAATTTTGTTAGTGTATTTTTAAGTGGGTTTTTTGAAAGTTTTCCTTTAGCAATTTATTTAATACCATCATTGGCAAGCTTGTTAGTATTTATTTTAATATTTAATAAGTTAGAAGATTTTGATTTCAGAGTTGATAAGTTTAAGATAAGTTATCTTGACACTTTAGGAGACAAAAAAGCAATTAATTATTTTATTGTAATTATATTGGGAAGTTTTCTCTACCATGCTTTACAACAACGTTTAGGTATTTATTTAAGTGAACGTTTTCTCTTAGAGCAGATGGCTATAAGTTCAGTTTTTACAGTGGCGATATTAGCTGCAATAGTATTTGAGTTCTCCGGTGGTTATTTAAGTGCTCGTTTTGGAAATATTAAAATAAGCAGTATTGGTTTTATTCTAATGAGTATTTTTGCTTTATCTCTTATTTTTATAAGTAGTTCTAAATTAATTCTTTTAATGATAGTCTTATGGGGGGCCGGTATGGCTCTTACTCATGTTGGTTTAGCGTCACACCTTACTTTATTTCCTGATAAAATTTTACGTGATGCTTCAAGTTTAAATAGTTCTCTACGATTTAGTTTTGGAGGTTTAGGTGCTTTTTTAGGAGGATTATTAGTATCAATAGCAGGCTTTAAGGCTTTATTCATTGTAGTATTTTTGAGCATATTTTTTTTAGGATTTAATTTAAAGAAAATAATAAATTAAACAAGGAGAATCATGAAAAAATTAGGCGGTAAAGTTTGTATCATAACTGGAGCCAGTGGGGGGATTGGTAAAAGTGTAGTTGAGAAATTAGCTGGGCAAGATGCCAGTCTCATACTTGCTGCAAGAAGAGAAGAGATTTTGCAAGATATCAAAAAAACACTTCCTGACCAAGATAAAGTTTTATGTATAAAATGTGATGTTACCAAGCAGAGTGATTTAGAAAATTTAGTTAATCAGACAATTGATAAATTTGGAAAAATAGATATTGTTATTAATGGAGCAGGAGTTTCGAGTCAATATCCTTTTTGGCAACAGCCAGTAGAAGATGTTGAAAAAATTATGTATACAAATTACTATAGTTATGTCATGCTTTCACGCTTAGTCATTAATCATATGAAAAATGCAGGTATTGGGCACATTGTAAATATCACTAGTGGTTCAGTTATGGTTGACCCTCCTCCACGCAATTTTATAGTTTATACTTCTTTAAAAGTGGCTTTAAGAGCTTTTGCTAAGGGTCTTTTTTGGGAGATGCGTGATTTTGGGATTAAAGTTACTTCAATATTTCCTGGAGTAACTAGAACTCCATTAACTGGTAAGTTAAAAGATGTATCTGAAGAAGGACAGAGATTAATGGAACCAGGGGCAATAGCTGATACAGTTTTATTTGCTTTAACTCAAAGTGAAAATACCTGTCCTTTAGAGTTAGCAGTAATTAATCAACGAACACCTTGGACGAAACCAGTGATACCTTTTAAACAGAATCATCCAGAAAAATAATTTAATAATTTAATTAAAAAAGGAGGAAAAGGGAATGCAAATTTTATTTTTAACACCAAAGTCAGGAGCTTGGGCAACTCATGGTAAACATCTTGGGCCTGATCAACTTTACGCTCAATGGGCTGCTTATATTAGAGAAAAGGGCTATAAAGATTTAGAGGTATTAGATTGTAAAGCCTTAGAGATAGAAACAGATGAAATGGTTAAGAAAGTTAAGGAAAAGAATCCAGATATTCTGATTCTTGGAGATATGCTTCACTCTTATGGAGGGTTTGCTATTCTTCATTATTTTAATCAAGCAGCAAAATTAATAAAAGAAGTGCTTCCTAATATAAAAATAATTGTTGGAGGTCTGTGGTACTCTTCAATGCCAATATTTACCTTAGAAAATAATCCAGCTATTGATTATGTAGTTATGGGCGAAGAAGAAGCTTTTTGTGATTTAATTAGTGCAATAGATAAATCAGAAGAGGTAAAAGATATTGCTGGAGTCAGTTCAAGAGTAGATGGTAAAGCTGTTATGGGGCCACACAGAGCTTTGAATACAGATCTAGATAAATTGCCACTTCCAGCTTATGATTTGTTTCCTATGGATAAGTATGTTGGCCATACTCATTGGAAACCGTTTGTTGAGATGGTTACTTCTAGAGGATGTCCTTCAGCTTGTACTTTTTGTTATGAGTGGGATCAATATGACCCTAGGCATCCAGAAGATTTTTTGAAATGGAGAGCAAAATCTCCAGAAAGAGTAATTGAAGAGTTAGAATTGCTTCATAGGGAGTATGGAGTAAAGGTAGTAGTAATTCAGGATGATAACTTTAATGTTGATGTTAAAAGGGTAGAGAAGTTTTGCCGAATTAAATTAGAAAAAGAGAATCCAATTAAATGGGTTTCTTTAGGTAGAGCTGTTGATTGGGTTAATTGTGAAGAAATCTTACCTTTAATGAAAGAAGCTGGCTTGTTTACAGGAGTGTTTGGCATAGAAGTTACTACTGCTTCAGAATTAAAAAAAATAGCCAAGGGAATAACTATTGAACAAATAAAAAAGACCATTGAAATTTTACGAAAGAACAATATTGCTGTTGTTGCTGATATTATGATGGGGTTTGATGATGATACTGAAGCTATTGTGAAAGATAGATTTGAATTTACTGATCAAGTTGATCCGGATATTTTGTGGATAGGATATGTTACTCCGGCACCGAATTCTCCAATTTGGAGACAAAGAATGAAGGCAGGTAAGATTGATCCTAAAAAAATAGATTTTCTTCAATGGGATTTTTTGCATCCAGTAATGGACACAGAGCATCTTTCATTGGAAGATTATGGAAGGTTGGGTTCTTGGTGTATGCGAGAATTTTTTTCAAAACCGGGTAGAATTCAGAGGATAATGACTAGTAATTTTGATATTCTAGCTAAGTTGTGTTTCCAAGATGTAATGAAGGGTGTAACTAAGTGGGAAGAGGGTGCAGTTAAAGGAGAAAAACACGTTTAAAACGTAAATGAGAGAATGAGTAAATGGGTAAATGTGTAGATTCTTTTTTGCTCGTTTGCCCATAGACTCATTAACTTTTAAACATATTATGTTAGCTGATAGTCATATTCACTTTATTCCTAGCGAGCTTTCAGAGTATACTAGCTTTTATAAGGGCATTTGGACTAATAAGGATAAACTTTATCAGTTCTTAGATAATAATAATATCGATAGAGCTTTTTTGGTTTATCCTTCTACAGATGCTCACCTTAAATTAGGTGGTTTAAAAAGAGTTAGTGAAATTTACAATAGGGAAGTGGAGAAAATTTTAAAGGAAAATCCTAAGATAATTGCAACTTGTTTAGTTGATGTGGGAGATTTAAATAATATTTCTAGAGAATTGGCTGAATTAAAGAGTAAAGGATTTAGAGCAATAAATTTATCTTCAAGTTATTATGGTAAGTTTATAGTTGATGAACTTTTTCCTTTATTTGAAGCAGCCGAGAAGCATAATTTACCAATTTTTGTTCATGCTCAGACAATTAATCCTATTGGTTATAGCCGAGTAAAAGATCCTTTACTTATGCCGGTTCTAGAGTATAGTTTAGATTTGTCTACTTTTTTAGGTCTCCTTATGATGCAAGGAGTGCTAGATAAATTTCAAGTAAAGTTTATTTTAGCATCTTTAGGAGGGGTTGTTTCTTTTTTAAAAGATAGATTTGATCGAGTTTACACAATGTTACGCAGAAGAGAGATGGTAAAAGATTTAGGAAGACTACCTTCTGAGATTTTAAAAGAAGTTTATGTAGATACTTCTGGGGCATCTTTGGGTAATATTAAATTAGCTTTAGATTTGTTTGGTCAAGATCATATTCTTTGGGGCTCAGATTACCCGGTTAATGTTGATCTAGAAAGCAATCTTAAAGTTCTGGATCAGCTAGGTGAAGAAGTAAAAGAAAAAATTACTTATAAGAACTTAACAGCCTTGTTTTAAAATGAGAAAAAATACTAAATTTTCACCACTTTTTTGGCCGATTAAATTAAAAGGGAATATTATTTATATCCTTGATGAGACTCTTCTGCCTCACCAGGAGAAATATATCAAAGCTAAAAATTATTTACAAGCCTGTTTGGCAATACGTCAGATGAAGACTCGGGCTGTTGGCCAAGTTATACTGGTTATGTATATCTTTCTTATGGTTTTTAAGAATAATAAGGATAAGAAGAATATTTCTTCTTTATTAAATAGAGTTGCTAAAGCAATAAATTCAACTCGTCCTACACTTTCATTTGAGTATTTAACCAATATGGTTTTAGGTTGGCAAAAAAAAAGTATACCATTGGATAAAGCTATATTAGGCTTTCTAGACATTTTAAAGAATGCTCGAATCAAACAAGCAAAACAAGTTGTTGAATTCGTTAAAGATGGTGACGTAATCCTTACTCACTGCAATGTTAGTGGCCTTATGCCTTTAATAGCTGAGTTTGCTAAGGATAAGTTGAAAAGTTTGAAGTTTTTTGTTACTGAAACACGACCTTATTTACAAGGCTCAAGGCTTACTGCTTGGGAGCTTATGCGGGCAGGGTTTGATGTTACAGTAATAACTGATAATATGGTTGCTCAGGTAATGGAAGAAGGTAAGATTAATAAAGTTATAGTTGGTTCAGATAATTTGGCACAAAATGGAGACATTGCTAATAAAATTGGAACTTATCAGATAGCACTAATTGCTAAGTATTTTAAAATTCCTTTTTATGTGCTTTGTGCACCAGTATCTAGTGCTAAAACTGGTAAGGATATAAAAATTGAAATAAGGCCAGATAAAGAGCTAACTATTTATCAAGGAGTGTATCTTGCACCCCGAGGTTCAAAAGCTTATTATCCAGCCTTTGATATAACTCCTAATAATTTAATTACTAAACATATCTATTTAGAGGTGAAAAATGGTTGATCAAGAGAATAAGTTAAAAGAAGAAATTATAAGAGTAGGCAAACGTTTGTATTCTCAAGGCTTAACAGTAGCAAAATCTGGCAATATCAGCGCGAGAGTAGATAGTGAAAACATTTTAATTACTGCTAGTCAATCTTTTCTAGGAGGTTTGGCTTTTGAAGATATTGTAAAGGTTAGCATGAATGGTGGTAAATTAGAGGGAGATAGAAATCCAAGCTCAGAACTACCTTTGCATAGTCTTGTTTATAAAAATTTTCCTTCAAAGGTAGTGGTTCATTGCCATCCACCTTTAATTAATGGTTATTTTGCTGTTAGCTCATCTTTAAAAGCACTTACTTTTGAGACTAAGTTTTATTTAGGAGAAGTTCCAATAATAAAACAAGAGACACCAACAGTAACCAAACCTGATGAAGTTATACAAGCTTTAAAGACTAATAATTTAGTTGTTTTGAAAAATCATGGTGCAGTTGCTATTTCTAGTAATTTTGACGAAGCCCTAAGTTTAATCGAAGCCTTAGAAGAAGCAGTACGTACAGCAGCTGTGGCTAGGCTTTTTGATAAGAGTGTATTAGATGATTTAGATGAACCTCTTAAGGAAAGATTAGAGGGCGCTGCTTCATACCCGATGTTTTCTCCTGAGCATATTCAAGCTATAGTAGATTTAGTGAATAAAGATGAGTTTATAGCTAGCAAAGGAGAAGAGCTAGATTTAACGCTTAAGCTAGCTATTGTTTTGAATGATAGTGATAAAGCTTACAAATTTAATTTCGAAAAGGGAAAAATTGTAAAACTAGATTATGATTCAGAAGCTCCTTTTATTATTTCAGCATCAAATGACATTTGGCAACAGGTTTTTTTAGGCAGTCTTGATCCTTTTGTAGCAGTTACTCAAGGAAAAATGAATTTACAAGGTCAATTAGGGCAACTTTCACGCTGGTATGTCCCTTTTAGTAGATTATTTGAAATATTTAAACAGGTAAAATTTAAATGAAAAAATACGATTTATTCATTAATGGAGAATTTAGTGATTCAAAATATAAAAGGGATATAATCAATCCTTCAAATGGTGAGACTATTGCTAGGGTTTGTATGGCTAGTGCTAAAGATACAGAGTATGCGATTGAATCTGCAAGAAGTGCTTTTGATAAAGGACCTTGGAAAGACATTAGTTTAGCTGATAGAAAAAATATTTTGCTTAAAATATCTCAAGGTATTTTAGGAAAAGCTAAAGAATTAGCTGAGTTAGAAAGCTTAAATTCCGGTAAGCCAATTAAAGAAACAACTTTTATGGATATACCTTCTTCAGCTACAACTTTTGAGTATTTTGCTAATAATCTTGAAAAATACTTATCTAGTGAAACTAAAGATATCCAATCAAATATAGCGAAAGTTAAAGCAACTCTGATAAGGGAACCTAGAGGCGTTGTTGGTTTGATTGTTCCTTGGAATTACCCATTATTAATTGCTTCTTGGAAGATGGCTCAAGCTCTTGCTGCTGGCAATGCTGTCATTCTGAAGCCTTCAAGCTTAACACCTTTAACAGCTTTAGCATTAGCTAATATAGCTAAGGAATCGGGGGTACCAAATGGTATTATCAATGTTATCCCAGGGCCGGGAGAAGAGGTAGGTGAGATTCTTTGTTCAAATGAGTCAGTAGATATGATTTCTTTTACTGGGTCAAATACAGTTGGCAAAAAAATTATAGAGTATTCAACTAAAAATGTTAAGAAATTAATTATGGAGTTAGGAGGTAAGTCAGCGAGTATAATTTTAAAAGATGCTGATTTAGAAGCAGCAGTAAATGGATCTTTATGCTCGATATTTTTGAATCAAGGGCAGATGTGTACGGCGACTTCAAGGATATTAGTAGATGAAAGCATTTATGATGCCTTTGTTAGCCAATTTGTTGCTAAAGCTAAAAAAATAAAAATAGGGAATTCCCTAGATTTTCAAAGTCAAATTGGACCGCTTGCTTCTAGGTTTCAACGTGATAGGGTTATATCGTATATTGCTAAAGCCAAGGAAGAAGGTTCAAAATTGCTTTGTGGTGGCAAAATTCCTGAAGATGAAACGCTAAAGAAAGGATTTTTCTTTGAACCAACAGTGTTCGAAGGAGCTAATTCTGATTCTACAATATTTCAAGAAGAGATTTTTGGTCCAGTAGTTTCTTTTAGCAAGTTTTCTTCAACTAACGAAGCAGTCTCTCTTGCTAATGATTCTTCTTTTGCTTTAGCAGCTTGTATTTGGAGCAAAGATTTATCTAAAGCTCAAAAATTAGCTAAAAATATTTTTTCTGGTACCATTTGGATTAATACCTATGGTATGTTTTTTAATGAATTGCCTTATGGAGGATTTAAACAAAGTGGTTTTGGTAAAGAGTTAGGATATCAAGGTTTTCTAGAATATACTTGCCTTAAAAATGTCATTTCAGACCAGTCAATAGATTCTAAACCTTTAGTTAATTATTGGTATGGGTTTTAAGGGAAGTAGGATCAGGTACATCGGTTTGTTATGTTTTATTTATTTTATCCAATTATAGTTTATCAAATCTTCGTTGCAGGGGCCAGACCTGCCTGGCCCTTTACAGAATAATTTTTAATATTATTTTCATCGGCATCCCAATTCGCGGGATTATCTATAATGTATTTACGGATATTATATAGAGAATGATTACCGGTACGGATAATTTCGTCGTGAAACG
>JAVCBZ010000064.1 GCA_030765735.1 Candidatus Susulua stagnicola
CCACTCATCCACTCATCCATTCATTCGCTCTTTTTACCGTATCTCTTGATAAACTTATCAACCCTTCCTTCAGAATCAACAAATCTCTGTTTCCCAGTAAAAAAAGGATGACACTTAGAACAAATTTCCACATTAATTGTCTTTCTTGTAGAACGAGTATGCACTACATTACCACAAGCACACATAATTGTGGCTGCTTCATACTTAGGGTGAACCTTACTTTTCATCTTTTTACCTCCAATATTTCTTATTTTGTATTACTTTTCCCTTATTTTTAAAGCTTTAATAGCCTAATTGAAATTCTACTATTATATCACTATTTATTAAGAGTAAGGAGAAATTCTACATTGTTCTTAGTTTTAGCTAATTTCTCCATTAATAGCTCTAAAGCCTCAGCAGAACTAAGCTCATTCAAAGCTTTTCTTAATACCCAGATCCTTTTAAGCTCATCAGGATGAATTAGCAACTCTTCTCTTCGAGTGTTAGAACGTTTTATATCAACAGAAGGATAAATCCTCTTCTGGAATATACTCCGATCTAAGGTAATTTCCATATTACCAGTTCCTTTAAACTCTTCAAAGATTACATCATCCATACGTGAACCAGTATCAACTAAACCAGTAGCAATTATGGTTAATGACCCCCCTTCTTCCATGGCTCTAGCTGCACCGAAAAACCTTTTAGGTTTATGCAAAGCATTAGAGTCAATTCCTCCAGAAAGAATCCTTCCTGAATGAGGCTCAACAAGATTATATGCTCGAGCTAAACGTGTAATACTGTCTAAAAGTATAACCACGTCTTTCTTATGCTCTACAAGCTTCTTAGCCTTCTCTATAACCATCTCAGCTACTTGTACGTGACGTTGTGGTGGTTCATCAAAGGTAGAACTGATTACCTCTCCTTTTACCGTGTTCTTCATTTCGGTAACCTCTTCAGGCCTCTCATCAATAAGCAACACTATAAAAATAACATCAGGATAGTTAGTTGTTATAGCATTAGCTATTTTCTGTAAAAGCACTGTTTTACCGCTATAAGGAGGAGCAACTATCAAACCACGTTGTCCTTTACCAATTGGGCAAAGAAGATCTAATATGCGTGTAGATGGCTCATCAGGAATTGTCTCTAAGATAAATCTTTCATGAGGATAAACAGGAGTTAAATTATCAAAGAGAATCCTATTTCTTGATTCCTCAGGATTATCAAGGTTAACTGCTTCAACCTTAAGAAGAGCAAAGTATTTCTCATTATCCTTAGGTGGTCTTATTTGTCCGCTAACCGTATCTCCAGTACGTAGCGAAAATTTTCTAATCTGTGACGGAGAAACATAAATATCATCAGGTGAAGGCAAATAATTATAATTACTTGCCCTTAAAAATCCAAAACCCTCAGGTAGAACCTCTAAAACTCCATCACCAAACATAAGCCCTTTTTTTTCTGCTTGAGTTTGCAAGATTTTAAAAATAAGATCTTGTTTTTTTAACCCACTCACTCCGTTAATCTTAAGCTCTTTAGATATTTTGTTAAGTCCTGACACCTTCATCCCTTTAAGAGTTCCGATATCAACATTATCATCCACTGTTACTGTTTTAGTTTTTATTTTTGTTTTTTCCTTTTCCACAACAAATCAACCTCCTTTTCTAATCGTTTAAAATCTAAACTATTATTTACAATAAAATCTGATTTCTTTATTTTTTCTCTAATAGGCCTATATAAACACAACCTCTTAGAAACCTCACTTTTTGTAATACCATACTTCTTAATAATTCTTTGTATTAGAACCTCCTTTTTAACTACAATTAAAATTATTTTATCAAAATGCCGGGTTAATCCTTTCTCAAACAAAAGAGGCACCTCAGCAATATAAAATTTTTTATCATCACTCTTACCCTGCTTAATCCAGTTTAATAAATCCTTAGTAACTACTGGATGAACTATTCCCTCAAGCTTTTTAAGTTTACTGTTATTAGAAAAAACAATACTACCAAGTTTTTTCCGTGAAATCAAACCTCTACTCAAACACTCTGGAAATGCAGCTACTATCTTCTTATAAATGAAACTATTTGCTTGCTTATAATATTTATGTACAACTTTATCAGTTTCAAAAGTCTTAGCTCCCTTAGCTTTCAAAAGCTTAAGAACCGTACTTTTGCCTGTAGCTAAATTTCCAGTTAATCCTAAAACTGGCATAATTAGTTTATCAACCTTTTATACATTGCTATATATTCATCAGCAGCTACTTTCCAAGAAAAATTAAACTTAGTTACTTTTTCTAAAATAGATTGCCACTTAAGCTTATCCTTAAAAACTTTTTGAGCATATTCAATAGCAGTTAATAAATCTACGCTGTCATAATTATTAAAGATAAACCCTCCGCCACCATCTGAAGTATCAATAACCGTATCTACTAATCCTCCGGTATAATTAACTAAAGGTAAGGTAGCATACTTGTAACTAATCATCTGAGACAACCCACAAGGTTCAAATCTAGAAGGCAACAAAAATATATCTATGCCAGCATATATCTTATGAGCTAGAACTTCATTAAAATCTAAGATTAAAGAAAATGAATCTTTAAATTTATCGGCTTTTTCTCTTAAAATATCATGATACCTCACCTCACCGACACCTAAAATTACTAATTGGTACTTTGATCCAATTTCATCTATAGCTTTTGAAAGGATATCTATGCCTTTTTGCTCAGCTAAACGGCTAACCATGCCCATAAAAAGAACATCCTTATCTTCTTTTAAACCTAACTCTTTTTGAAGTTTGATTTTATTAACAGCTTTATCCCCAAGACTATTCGGAGAATACTTCTTATATATAAAATCATCTTTGGCCGGATCCCAAATATTATAATCAATAGCATTAAGAATTCCTACTACATCTTTACCTTTATTTTTTAAAGTTTCTTCTAGCCCACATCCAAATTCTGAAGTTTGTATTTGTTTAGCATAAGTAGGACTTACTGTAGTTACTAGATCAGAAAAAGCAATACCTGCTTTAAGAAGATTTACTCTACCATAAAATTCAAAATAATCTTTATCAAAGAACTTATCAGGAATACCTAACAAAGGAAATTGCTCTTTATCTGATAGCCCTTGATAGGCAAGATTATGAATAGTTAAAATACACTTTGTATTTTTAAAGAAAATATCTTCTTTATAAAGAGTTTTAAGATAAACATTTACTAAAGCGCTCTGCCAATCATTACTATGGATAATATCTGGAGAAAAGTTTATTTTCTTTAGTATTCTTAGTACTTCTTTACTATAGTAAGAAAACCTTTCTAAACTGTCTGAATAGTCACATCCATTGTCTCCAGTATAAATAGAATCACGTAGAAAATAATCATCATTCTTAATAAAGAAAATTTCTAATGACCCTTGCTTAGTAACTCCAAATCCATCATCCATTTCTTGAGGTTTTATTCCTTTAAAAAGTGGCATAAAAACTTTAACCTCAACTCCAGCTTTAGATAAACTATCTGGTAAAGCAGCACTAACGTCACCAAGACCACCAGTTTTTGCAAAGGGAAACACCTCTGAAGAACAGAAAGCTACTTTCATAGCAACTCTTCCATCTGGCCCCAATTATTTCCACTTTTTAAATTAACTTTAATTGGAACAGCTAACCTCATTGCTCCTTCCATATATTTTTTTACAATAATCTTTACCTTGTCTAATTCATTACTAGCCACATCAAATACAAGTTCATCATGAATTTGCATTATTAATCTTGTTTTTAATTGTTTTTTTTCTAATTCTTTGTCTATATTTACCGTAGCTATTTTAATAAGATCGGCACATGAACCTTGGATAGGAGCATTTGTTGCTTGCCGCTTGGCAAACTCTTTAAGTTGCATATTCGAACTATTAATATCTGGAAGTTTTCTTCTTCGACCTAAAATTGTAGCAACAAAACCTTTTTTCTCTGCTTGTCTATGAATTTTACTTATGTAACTTTTAACTCTGGGATACCGAGCGAAATAATCATCAATAAAATTTTGAGCTTCAGCTGGAGAAATCTTTAATTCTTTAGATAAACCAAATGAACTTATTCCATAAACAATCCCAAAATTTACTCTTTTAGCTATATTACGTTGTGTTTTAATTGGCTTGTCTGATTTACTTCCAAAAAGAAGTTCAGCAGTAAAACTATGGATATCTAAATCCTGTTGGAAAGCTTCAATTAAATTATCATCATTAGATAAATGAGCTAAAATTCTTAATTCAATCTGAGAATAATCTCCTGAAAGAATACACCCAGAATCTTTAGACGGGATAAAGGCTTCTCTTAGGCCTTGTGCAAATTCACCCTTTGCTGGAATGCTTTGCAAATTAGGAGAAGAGCTAGAAAGCCTACCAGTTTGAGTCCCAGTCTGATTAAATTGAGCATGTAGCATCCCTTTACTACTCTTGACTCCTTCTATTAAAGGAAGAATATAAGTCGTTTTTAATTTATTTAAATGACGATATTCTAATATAAGACCAGCTATTGGATACTTAGGAGATAACTTATCTAAAACTTCTTCATTAGTAGAATACCCTGTTTTGGTCTTCTTAAGAGGTGCTATGGCTAGCCGATCAAAGAGTATAACTGCAAGTTGTTTAGGTGAATTAAGATTAAATTCTTTGCCAGCGATATCAAAAATCTTGATCTTAAGTTTATCAGATTTATTGTCTATCTTTTTATTTAAACTTTTAAGAGTTTCTGTATTAATCCTCAACCCTTGTTTTTGCATCTTACTAAGTATAGAAACAAGTGGCATCTCCATATCATAAAAAATATTATCTAACTCCTCTTCTTTTAATTTAACTGACAA
>JAVCBZ010000045.1 GCA_030765735.1 Candidatus Susulua stagnicola
TCCAGCTGAAGTGATAATTGCCTCACCAACATTAACTGGTCCCTTACTCCTAGCTTCTTTTTCAATTACTCTACCACCAACTCTCTTAATTGCCCCAGCTACACCACCACCCATGAAAAATTGATTATTAGCAGCATTAACAATTGCCTCACTCTCAACTTCAGTAATATCACCCTTAACTACTATAACTTCCACATCGCCCCTCTTCATCCTCCCCCCCCTCATTTTATACTTTTATACCATACTTCCGTTCCGGGGACGGAAGTATGGTTACTCTAGAAATAACTTCTTAATTTTGGCTAGCTTTTTTTGGTAACTTATTCGAGAATTCACAAACTTTTTATAATTCTTAGGTGTTATTTCTAATAGATCAGAATAACTGCACACTTTCTTTTCTTTATTTACCTTTCCTAAAAACTCTTTATACGAAGAAAATTCCCAATCCTCTGGCTTCTTCACTAAGTAAACAGTTGTCGGATTCAAATGAAGGTACCGTGTCAAATGAAGAAGGTACTCATCTGTTTCTACCAAAATATTCTTAAATCTCGACTCCCACAACGGTCCTCTCCTCTTAGTTTTAATATTAAAATAATGCGAATAGCCACTAGAAATTCTCTGCATAAAAATAGAAATACCGTTAGGTTTCAGTTGCTTTAAAATTAAGTGTATATGGGTAGGCATTAAACAATACGCAATAATTTTTACTGACGCATTTTTATTCTTAAAATGCCTTTTTAAAAACTCTGCCTTGTTTTTTATTTTAAGAAAAGCTGAGAATTTTAAAGGTTGGCTATCTTCTCTGTAATACTCGAATACGCTTACCATCCTTTCATATTCTCTACGATTTCTATATATTACAAATTCAGCAATACTTTTAGATAAAATATGATAAGTTTTCCCTTCTAATAAAGGAGATTTTCTTATTGGCATCGCATCCTCTTATTTTACCCTTTACTTCCTTACTTCCGTTCCGGGGACGGAAGTAAGGTTAGGAGGCTTTGGTTATGATTTGTTTCGCTCTTTTTAAGGCTTCTGACTTTGTAGAAGTCTTGCCTAAGGCCTGTTCCTCTTTTATCTTTTTCAAAATTACCCCTATTAAGGGACCAGATGGAATTTTATATTTTTTCATAATAATTTTTCCATCTATTATTTTCGGCAAAGGTTTCTTTTTCTTATCAATAAAATATTTATCTGCTAAATTCAGCATAATCACTTCATGTCTTTTTCTTTTCTTATTATTTGTAAGCGGACCTCTAGTAGCTCTCCAATCTGAAAACGAAAGAAGTATAACCGCTACCCCTTCTTCCTGAGTATCGCGAAAAAATCGATAAACTGCTCGCCTAGAAGGGTGAACTTGATCGGCTAAATAACCAGGCCGAAGATGCCAAAAAATTAACTTGGTTAGAATATTCTTCTCATGCAAAGATAAGCGTAAATTATCAGCTATTTTTTCTGTAATTTCCTTTCCTATTTTCTCATGAGTATGAAAAATAGTTTTTCCTTTTAATTTTTTCTTAGCTTTAGGCTTACCAATATCATGGAACAGACAGGCTAATTTTATAATTTGAATTCTTCTTCTGCCAACAGCAAGTTCTTCAAAAAGATAGTTAGCCATTTCTTTATTTTTTCCTATTTGCTTAGTACAAAATAATTCAAATTGTCGTAAAGTTTCTAAAGAGTGCTCCCAAACTTCTAAATGATGATAGCCTCCTGGTTGATCAATACCACGCATTTTTGCAATCTCTGGAATAAACTGATCAAGTATTCTTAATTTATCGATTAGTTTAATAACCTTATAAGAATTATCAGAAGCAAGTATTTTAAATAATTCTTCGTTAATCCTCTCTTTTGAAACCTGTTTAATTAACTGTTTATATTTAACCATTAAGCTTAAAGTTCTAGAATTAATTTTAAACCCATAATTGGCAACAAATGAAAAACCCCTTAAAATTCTTAAAGGATCTTGTGCTATGACTTCATCTCTAGCTACTGTAATTATTTTATCTTTCATAGCCTTACAAGCCTTTAGATGATCGATGAGTTCTAATTTCTTATCCAACAAAGAAACAGTTAAGGTATTGATAGTAAAATCTCTTAAGGCTAAATCTTCTTCTAAATTCTTTCCACGCATAGCAGTAAAATCATAAGTATAAACTTTATTTTTTTCCTTCTTGACCACCCTATACGATTTCTGACTCTTATCGAGGACAATAAACTTAGAAGAAATACTTTTAGCAAAATCCTTTACTACTGCTAAAGTTTCTTTTCCAACGCAAAAATCAAAATCTACTAATTCTTTTTTTAATTTAAGATAAGAATCACGCAAGAATCCACCTACTAACCAAACACCAATATTACGGTCTTTGGCAATACGAGAAATTGAAGAAAGATGAGGAATTTTTTTTAATGAAACAGCAACCAATTTTTATTTTAACTCCTATAAAACAACAACCTGCTCTTTGTTCTGTTCATCGATGATAATCTTTGAAAGCTCTACTTCATTTCACCCCGTTAGAAGTTTTGTTCCTTTTTCCTTCAACCCCGATACTTCTAACGGGGTTTATTCGTTTATTAAAAACACCTTTTAATTCACGCATAAATTGATTAATATCTTTAAACTGCCGATAAACCGAAGCAAACCTTACATAAGCCACATCGTCTAATTGAGCTAACTTTTCCATAACCACCTCTCCAATACAAGGTGATTCTAGCTCTTGTTCAAATTTCTTTTGTAATTCTCCTTCGACTTCATTAGCTATTTTTTCTAAAACTTCTATGCTTATTGGCCTCTTCTCGCAAGCTTTCAATAAACCATTTAAAATTTTCTGATGGTTAAACGGTTCACGCCTGCCATCTTTTTTTATTACCATTAAGGGAGTTTTTTCAACATATTCATAAGTAGTAAATCGTTTACCACAATCTATACACTCTCTTCTTCTTCTTATAGCTGTTCCTTCAGAAGTTTCCCGAGAATCAGTAACTTTATTTTCATTGCTATTACAAAAAGGACACTTCATAATATCTCTCTTCCTTTAACCCTTGCTTTCTATCTTTCTTAATTTTACATTAGCTTGTTTTAAAAAGTCTATTGCCATTTTATCAGGATATTCATTCGCAATAACCACTTCTAGAATGCCAGCATTTATAATCATCTTGGCACAAATGCTACAAGGAGTATTTGTTACATAGAGAATGCTTCCTTTAGTAGATACTCCAAAAGAAGCTGCTTGTAAAATAACATTTTGCTCAGCATGAAGACCTCGACATATTTCATGACGCTGACCAGAAGGAATACCCAATTCCTCCCTCAAACATCCAGTGATCTCACAATGAGGAATTCCCTTTGGCGCTCCATTATATCCAGTAGCTAAAATCTGTTTATCTTTGGTCAATACTGCACCTACTTTTCTACGCAAGCAAGTTGAACGCTCACAAACCAAAAAAGCAACTCCCATAAAATACTGATCCCAACTTGGCCTAATAATTTTTTTTACAGCTTTAACTTTTTTAGACTTATTTCTTAGCGACATCAGATCTCCTTATTCATAAAGAGGAAATTTCTTCGTAAACTCAAGCACTTCTTCTTTTACTTCTTTTAATTTATCTAAATTATTCTTATTGCTTAAGCCTTTATCAATAAATTCAGCAATTTTTTCGGTATCAGATTCTTTTATTCCTCGTGTAGTGATTGCGGGAGTTCCAATACGAATTCCACTAGCTACTGCTGGAGGTTTAGTATCGAAAGGGATAAGATTCTTATTTACAGTAATATTGACACTACTTAAAACCGAGGTGGCTTCTTTTCCACTAATGTCATTGGCAATTAAATCTAGGAGAAAAAGATGGCTATCAGTACCACCACTAACTATGCGATAGCCTTTTTCTTGGAGAGCTTTAGCAAAACACTTGGCATTGCTAACCACTTGCTTCTGATATTGGATAAAATCATCCCTTAAGGCTAATCCAAAAGCAACAGCTTTAGCAGCTATAACATGCATTAATGGTCCACCTTGAATTCCCGGAAAAACTGCTAGATTGATTTTCTTAGCAAACTCTTCCCGAGCTAAAATAAAACCCCCTCTTGGTCCGCGTAAAGTCTTGTGAGTAGTAGAAGTTACAAATTCTGCATACTCACAGGGATTAGGATATATCTTAGCAGCAACTAACCCGGCAAAATGTGCCATGTCTACTAAAAGATATGCACCAACTTTATCAGCTATTTCTCTAAAACGTTTAAAATCAATTATTCGAGGATATGCTGACGCCCCAGCAATAATCATCTTTGGTTTATGTTCTAAGGCCAACTCCTCTACCTGATCATAATCAATACATTCAGTCTCTTTATTAACTCCATAAGAAATTATATTATAGAATTTACCGCTAAAATTTAAAGGATGACCATGAGAAAGATGTCCTCCACAAGCTAAACCCATAGCTAAAATTGTATCTCCAGGCTCTAGGACTGCCATCATTACTGCCATATTAGCCTGAGTTCCTGAATGTGGTTGAACATTAGCATATTCAGCGTCAAACAATTGTTTAACTCTACTTATAGCTAGGTCTTCAGCTTCATCTACATACTCACATCCTCCATACCAACGAGCTCTAGGATATCCTTCTGCATATTTATTAGTCAATACAGTACCTTGAGTCTCTAATACAGCAAGAGAGGCAAAATTCTCACTGGCAATTAATTCTAAATGCTCTCTTTGACGTTTAAGCTCGCGAACCATACTATTATAAATCTGACTATCTTGTTGTTTTAACTCTTCAAACATTTTCCTTCTCCTCTATTTCTTTTATTTTTTTTAATCTCCGTGCGTGTCTTCCTCCCTCAAAATCTTCTTTAAGCCAACGTGAAATTATTTTCTTAGTATAATCAACCTTAAAAAAAGAAGAAGGCAAAACTAAAACATTACTATTGTTATGTCTACGAGACATATAAGCACTTTTTAGACTATAAACTAAAGCTGCCCTTATTCCTTTGACTTTATTGGCAACAATGCAACTACCTATACCGGTATAACAAATAATAATTGCCCTATCAACTTCTTTATTCCTTACTGCTACGGTTGCTGGATAAATGTAATCAGGATAATCACAAGGATCTTTGGAATAAGCTCCAAAATCAACAACAGTGTGATCTTTTTCTTTAAGATATTTTATTAAAGTGTCCTTTAATTTAACTCCCCGATGATCAGAAGCAATGCTTATTTTCACTACCTACTCCCTGCCTGCCGGCAGGCAGGCTTTTATTTTCTAAAGCCAATCTTTTAATTCTAAAATAGCTTCTTTTATAAGTGAATATACTTCGCGGTATACTGATAAATTCCTACCAACCGGATCAGGGATATCTTCTCCGGTTTCAGAAGAAAGAAATTTCTTTAAATTAAATACTCTTCCTTCAGCTTTAGGTTCAATTTCTAAAATATACTTATTTTGAGCATCTTCCATGCAAAAAATTAAATCCGAAGAAAGAACCGTAAACCTGTCTAACTTTTGAGCATAAAATTCACTAGCATCCAAACCTTCTTCATCCTTTAAAATAGTTACAACTGAAGTTGACACTTTTAACCCCTCAGGAGCAGAAATTCCTCGAGAAATTACCTCATATCTATCATCAAAATAAGGTCTTATTTGTTTCAAATATTTTTTAAGAAGAAATTCAGCCATAGGTGAACGACAACTATTACCAGTACAAACAAAAAGAATTTTCTTCCTAATGAATGCCTTGACTATATCTCTCTCAGCAATTACTCCTTCTCTCAAAACTTTGAAAGGTTGACTAGTCAAATCTAATACTGTTGACGGTTGAGAATAAACACACTTACCTCCATCAACAATTAAATCTATCTGACTACCAAAAACATCTTCTACCTCAGAAGCCGAAGTTGCTTCCTTTTCCCCACTTATATTTGCTGAAGGAAGATAAATCGCATCATTAAGTTCACTCAAAATTTGATTAGTCACAATATTATCTGGGATTCTTACTCCTATTCTATCGTTGCGAGGATTATAATAAATAATTGTAAGAGGTCCTGGCCAAAACTTTTTCATAAGCCGATATCCAAAAGGTGGCAAAGTATCAAAATAATCTTTTATTACTTTGTCAATGCTACCCAAAGCAAAAGAAAGAGGTTTGTTTTTTGATCTTTTTTTTAATAGATAAAGTTTATCAACTGCTTTTCTTTTACCAGCGCAAACGCCTAGACCATAAACAGTTTCAGTAGGCAAAGCAACTATACCACCCTTTTGAATAATCTCTGCTGCTTGTTGGACTAAAGAATGGTTGATATCATTAGGATTAATAAAAATTTTCTTCATTATTTAAATTTATTCTTCAAAATTTTTAATTTAGAAACATAGTCTTTATCCTTAAGCGAAAGAATTTCTAAGGCAAAAATTATAGCATTTATAAATGCACTTTTGCCTACACCAGTTGAAGCTATTCCTAAACCTTTAGGTGTACTAACCATAGAAAATAAAGCATCTATTCCACCAAGAAGCCCGCCCTCCAAAGCTACTCCGATAACAGGAATATTAACGTAGGAGGCAATAAACCCTGGAAGAGCTGCAGCCATACCTGCGCAACCAATAACTACTTCAATGCCGCTAGCTTCCATTTCTTGACAAAATTTTCTTAATTTTTCAGGGTTTCTGTGAGCAGAAATAACCTTTAGTTTATAAGCAATATTTAACTCTTTGAGAATATCTATCTCTTGTTCTAACTTCTCAAGATCGCTCTTACTTCCTAAAATAATAGCAATTTTTTCTTTCATTTTTTTCCCCTTTTTTACAATCCCATTTTATCTCTTAAATCTAAAAATTCAATCCTTTATTGTAAATAAGAAAAGGGACTGTTCTCAACTGTAAAGGCAACCCCTAAAACAGAAAACTGTCCCTTTTTTTAAAAAAAACTAATGGTTCAAAGCTTTATTTCCAATATCTCGACGAAAATGCATTTTCTCAAAACTAATATTTTCTATAATTTTATAAGCTCTATCTTGAGCTTCTCTTATATTTTGACCAAAAGCAGTTATATTTAAAACTCGACCCCCATTAGTTATAAAACCAGACCCAGGCTTATCGCCCAAAAGCTTAGTTCCAGCATGAAAAACAAAAAAATCGTCAGATTCTGCTAAGGATTCTAAACCTTTGATTTCTTTTCCTTTTTCATAAGTTACTGGATAACCACCAGAAGCTAAAACTACACAAAGACAAACACGTTCGTCCCACTCTAATTTTACTTCACTAAGCTTATTATCTACAGTTTTAGAAATAAGATCAGCTAAATCACTTTTTAATTTTGGTAAGATAACTTGAGTCTCAGGATCTCCAAATCTAACATTAAACTCCAAGACAAAGGGAAGATTATTCTTTATCATTAATCCTATATAAAGTATACCAGTATAAGGAGTACCTTCTTTTTTAAAACCCTGGATAAGCGGTACAGCAATTTGATCATTTATTCGCTTTAAAAGTTCCTGATTTAATATTGGAGCCGGAGCATAAGCACCCATACCTCCACTATTAGGACCTTTATCGTTATCATAAACTGGCTTATGATCTTGAGAAGAAACCAAAGGTATAACTGTATCGCCATCAGTAATAACTAAAATTGAAACTTCTTCACCTTCTAGGCAATCTTCAATTATTATTTTTTCTCCAGCTGAAGCAAGTTTTTTTCCAACCATCATCATATCAACTGCAGCTATGGCTTCATTGATGTCTCCAGCTACAACCACTCCTTTACCCGCAGCTAATCCATCAGCTTTTATAACAACTGGAGCACTTCTTTTTTTTAAATATTTTTTTGCTAAATCAGGATTCTCAAAAATCCTAAAATCAGCTGTAGGAATATTATATTTTCTCATTACCTCTTTAGCAAAAGCCTTGCTGCCTTCAAGAAGCGCTAAATCTCTTCGTGGACCAAAAATCCTTAAGCCTTTAGCCTCAAATTCATCTACAATACCGGCGACTAAAGGATCTTCCGGGCCAACAACAGTTAAATCAATTTTTTTATCTATAGCAAACTTTAGCAATTGTTCTATATCAGTAGCTAATATATTTACATTTTCAGCAACTAAAGATGTTCCTCCATTACCAGGAGCACAATAGATTTTCTCAACTAAAGGAGACTGTGACAGCTTTAAGCACAAGCAATGCTCTCTACCGCCAGAACCAATAACAAGCACCTTCATACTAAGGCCATTTTTTTATTTGACTTAACGATTTTCCCTAAAGAGAAGGTTTTACAGGTCTTATTTAAAATGGTTAAGGCTTTTTTTGAAAATTTTTTATCTATAACTAAAATCATGCCTATGCCCATATTAAATACTGTATGCATCTCTTTTTGGTTTAGGTGAGCTTTTTTTTGGATAATACTAAAAATCTTGGGAACTTTCCAACTTTTTTTATCGATAACCATTCCATAACCTTTGGGTAGAATCTTTGTTACCTTATTATAAAACGCTCCTCCAGTAACATGGGCAATTCCTTTCAAGGCTGAATAGTTATTGCCAAGAGCCGAAATTAAAGAAAGTACTTCCTTTACATAAATCCGGGTAGGTTTCAATACTTCTTTCTTATACTTCTTGAGTCCTTTTAAACCAAGAACTTTCCGGACTAAAGTAAAACCATTAGAATGAATTCCGTTTGATTCTAGACCAATGATTGCATCCCCTTCTTTAATCCTTCTGCCGTCGATTATCTTATTTTTATCAACAATGCCAACGCAAAAACCTGCTAAATCATATTCATCTTTTTTATACATTCCCGGCATCTCAGCAGTTTCTCCGCCTAAAAGCAAACATTCAGCATCTTTTAAGCCTTTCTTTATTCCAGATACGACATCAGTCAATGTCTTAATATTAACCTTTCCACAAGCAATATAATCTAGAAAAAATAAGGGCTTTGCTCCAATGCAAACTATATCATTAACATTCATAGCCACTAAGTCAATACCGACCGTATTATGAATATTTACATATTGGGCAATTTTTAGCTTTGTCCCAACGCCATCGGTTGAAGATGCCAATAAGGGATTTTTGTAGTTTTTAAGTAGGGGTTGCAGATAAAAAAGGGAACCAAAGGCTTCTACCTTGCTAAGATTATCAACTTTAATTCTTTTAGCAAAATCTTCGCCCTTTTTAATATCTACGCCAGCTTTCTTATAAGTAATTCCCATTTTAGTTTTCAACTATCTTAGGTATAGCTTGTTTATAAACCTTCTCTAAATCACTAACATTTATGTCAACAAGATCGTTGATTTTTAAGCTGCCATCTTTTACTTCTCCAATCAAGCTACAGCTAACGTCAGACTTTTTAGCTATCTCAATGATCTTATCTTTATTGTCTGAAGAAGCACTAATGATAATTCTCGATTGGGTTTCGCCAAAAAGCAAAGCGTCTTTACGAATTTTATCATCTAAATTTACAATGGCTCCTTTTAAACCAGAGATACAACTCTCTGCTAAGGCAATAGCTAATCCGCCTTCTGAACAGCCCTTAGCACTTTTTACTATGCCCGATCTTATCATCTCTAAAGCTGCTGCTTGTACACCCCTCTCTTTTGCTAGATCTAACTGAGGAGAGATACCCATTGCTAAATTATGTACTATCCTTAAATACTGGGAACCGCCTAATTCTTCTTTATTTTCCCCAAGCAAAAATATTAAATCATTTGCATCTTTAAAATCCTGGCTAGTTACTTGTTTAATATCATCAATTAAACCTACCATACCAATTACTGGCGTAGGATAAATTGCGCCTTTAGGATTCTCGTTGTTAAAACTAACATTTCCGCTTACTACCGGAACGTCTAAAGCAATACAAGCTTCTGTAATGCCTGAGATAACTTTCTCAAACTGCCAATAAACTTCCGGGTTATATGGACTTCCAAAATTTAAGCCATCAGTGACTCCCAAGGGCTCCGCTCCACAACAAATAAGATTTCTTGCAGCTCCAGCCACAGAAATTTTTCCTCCGGTAAGAGGATCAAGATAGCAATAAAGTCCATTACCATCTACTGTAGCAGCAATTGGCTTATTAATTTCGGAAATATAATAAACAGCAGTATCCCCACCAACCGGGATACAAGAACCTTTAAGTAAGTTATTATCAACCTTTTTAGCAATCCATTCTTTAGAAGCAAGAGTAGGATGGCCAAGAAGAGCAAGCAAAGTCTTGTTATAATCTTGGGCTTCTTCTATTTTCTCTAAATTTAAATTCCTTGTTTGCTTTAAATATTCTGGTTCTTTTGTTTCTCTGGTATATTCAGGGCCTTCTGCTAAAAATTGAGGCGGAACTTCTGCTACTAAAATACCCTTTTCTTTTACTCTTAAAATCTTATCAGCAATTACTTTACCGATAACCTTAGAGTCTACCTTCCATTTATTAAATATCTCTTCGACTTTAGACAGATTCTCAGGTTTAATAATTAAAAGCATCCTTTCCTGAGATTCAGAAAGCATTACCTCATAAGGAGTCATCCCCTCTTCTTTACGAGAAACAAAAGAAATATCTATCTCGATACCAGTGCCAGCATTGTATGCCATCTCTGCTGTTGAACACACTAAACCTGCTGCACCCATGTCTTGCATCCCAACAATTAATTTCTTATCAGTAATTTCTAAGCAAGTTTTCTCTAACACCCTACCTATTTCAGGATCGCCTATAGCCACAGCACCGGTCTTACTTGTAGAATTCTCATCTAATCCAGCTGAAGCAAAGCTTGCCCCTTCTACACCGTCTCTACCAGTAGGCCCTCCGACCATCAATACCAAATTTCCTACGCCTTCTGCTTTAGCTTTCACCTGATTGCTTTTCTTTAAAATGCCCACAACCATAGCATTCACTAAGGGATTTCCTTGATAAAAATCATCGCAATAAACTTCTCCGGCTAAGGCCGGAAAACCAATTTTATTAGCATAATCAGTAAATCCCCGAGCTATTTCCTTAAAAAGAAAGACTGTTCTTTCGTTCTCCATTGATCCAAGCCTTAAAGAACTTAAAAGAAACTTAGTTGAAGCCCCGACAGAAAAAATATCCCTGATACACCCGCCGCCACCAGTAGCACTAGCCTCATATGGTTGAACTGCTGAAGGATGGTTATGGGATTCGACCTTAAAAACTATTGCATAATCGTCACTTACAGAAACTGCTCCTGAATTTTCACCAATACCTATAAAGACTTTCTTTCCTTCCTTAGGTAAAAGCTTTAAAAGCTTTTTAGAATTTTTGTATGAACAGTGTTCAGACCACATAGCGCTAAACAACCCTAATTCGGTATAATTTGGTTCACGCTTTAATAGTTCCTCTATCTTTTCATACTCTGAATTACTTAAACCTAATTCCTGTGCGACCGCTAAACCATTCATGTTACACCTCGTTCTGGTTTGAATTTGCCTTAGACTCTATTAAAAACAATTTTTATGGTATGCGTATTGAGATAACGAAATAGTAGAAAGTAAGCCCTACTTTAGACTAAATCGCTTATAAATCTTATCTACGTTAACTAAGTAACTATAAGGATTGAAAATCGCTTCTACTTCTGCCTTTTTCAAAAATTTTCCTATTTCTCTGGAAGCTATAGCCTCATCTCTAAAACTTGAACTCTTATTTATAACCTCTAAGGCCACTTTTTGAACAATATCGTAAGCTTGCATTCTAGACAAACCCTTATCCATGAGATTAATAAGCATCTTTTGCGAATAAACAATACCGCGGTTAA
>JAVCBZ010000065.1 GCA_030765735.1 Candidatus Susulua stagnicola
GCTCCGTGAGTAGATATAAAAAACTCTAATACTGTTAATCCTTCTTTAAAATTAGAAGTAATTGGTATTTCAATAATTTCCCCTGAAGGCTTAGCCATCAGTCCTCTCATACCAGCCAACTGTCTTATCTGCAATTTTGAACCTCTAGCTCCAGAATCTGCCATCATGAAAACCGGATTATCTTCTTCCATACTGCTAAACACTAAATCTGAAACTTTATCAGTAGTTCTAGTCCAAACGTCAATAATTTTGTTATGCCTTTCTCTTTCAGTAATAATTCCACGTCTATACTGTTCTTCTACTTTACTTAATTCACTAGTGGCTTCAACAATACACTCTTGTTTTTTCTCAGGTATCTTTAAATCACCAATAGCAATACTTATCCCTCCTAAGGTAGCATACTCAAAGCCTAAATCCTTTATCGCATCTAGAAGAGCAATAACTGCGCTATGACCAAATTGCTTATAGCACTCACTAATAATCTCTGATATCCCTCGCTTATTCAAGACTTCATTAACAAAACGAAATCCCTCAGGTAAAATTTCATTAAAAATAACTCGACCAGTAGTAGTTTTGACTATTCTTCTCTCTCCATTCTCATATATTCTCAACTTAATCTTAGCCTGAAGATCAACTTCTTCATCCTGATAAGCAGTAATTACTTCATCGGAATTAGAAAAGGTAATTCCTTCTCCTTTTGCTTTATCCTTCATCATAGTAACGTAACGACACCCAATAATCATATCCTGACTAGGAGCAATAACCGGCCGACCATCAGAAGGAGAAAAAATATTATTAACTGAAAGCATTATTATTCTAGCTTCAGACTGAGCTTCTAAGGATAATGGAAGATGGACAGCCATCTGATCCCCATCAAAATCAGCATTAAAAGCAGCACAAACAAGTGGATGCAATTTGATAGCCTTTCCTTCAACTAAAACCGGATAAAAAGCTTGAACACTTAAACGATGCAATGTAGGAGCACGATTAAGTAAAACCGGATGCCCTTTTATTACGTCCTCAAGTATATCCCAAACTTCAATTCGAGCACGCTCAACCATTCTACGTGCACCCTTTATTGTATGAACAAATCCTTTTTCTCTTAATTTCTTAATAATAAATGGCTCAACTAATTCTAAAGCCATTTGTTTAGGAATACCGCACTGATGGAGTTTTAATTCCGGGCCAACGATAATAACACTTCTTCCAGAATAATCTACACGCTTACCTAAAAGATTTTGTCTAAAACGTCCTTGTTTACCTTTAAGCATATCTGAAAGACTCTTTAAAGGCCTATTTTGTGGACCAACAACCGGACGTCCATGGCGCCCATTCTCCAAAACCGCATCAACAGCTTCTTGAAGCATTCTTTTTTCATTTCTGATAATTATATCAGGTGCACCTAAAGACATTAATTTCTTTAAACGATTATTTCTATTTATAACTCTACGATAAAGATCATTAAGATCAGAAGAAGCAAATCTTCCTCCCTCTAACGGCACTAAAGGACGTAGGTCTGGTGGAATAATAGGAAGAACATCTAAAACCATCCATTCACATTTATTCCCTGAACGACGCAAATCTTCAACTATTTTCAATCTTTTTAAAAGTCGCTTATTTACTCCAACTTTGCCTTTTTCTATGCTTTTACGTATTGTCTTACTCATTTTGTCTAAATCAATATCTTTTAAAAGTTCTTTTATAACTTCGGCCCCAATTCCAGCTTTAAACTCTCCACTACTACTTCCTAAAGCCTCTTGATATTCGGCTTCATTAAGGAGCTGACCTTTTTTCAAACCAGTCATACCAGGGTCTGTTACGACATGTTCTTCATAATAAATAACTTTCTCTAATTGTTTAATACTTAAATCAAGGAGAGCGCCAATTCGAGAAGGAAGAACTTTAAAAAACCATATATGTGTTGCCGGAGTTGCTAAAGCAATATGCCCCATACGCTGTCTTCTCACTGATGAATGCAAAATCTCTACTCCACAACGATCACATTTAGAACCTTTAAATTTAATCCCCTTCATTTTGCCACAATGGCATTCCCAATCTTTAGAAGGTCCAAATATCCTCTCACAAAAAAGACCATCCTTTTCTGGTTTTAAAGTACGGTAATTTAAGGTTTCAGCTTTCTTTACTTCTCCTGAAGACCAACTCTTGATAACTCCAGGTGAAGCTAATTTTATACTTATTCGGTCAAAAAAAGTACCTTCTTCTATCATTTGCTCTCCTTTTCTGCCCTAATATCTAAACAAAGGCCTTGCAATTCCTTTACTAAAACATTAAAAGATTCAGGCACAGAAGGTTGAAACTTTTGTTCGCCTCTTACTATCGCTTCGTATATCCTTGTTCTTCCTTCAACGTCATCACTCTTTACTGTAAGCATTTCTTGAAGAGTAAAAGCTGCACCATAAGCTTCTAAGGCCCAAACTTCCATTTCACCAAAACGCTGCCCACCAAATTGAGCCTTACCGCCTAACGGCTGTTGAGTAATAAGGGAATAAGGTCCTATAGCTCTAGCATGGATCTTATCATCAATCATATGTATTAGCTTCATTATGTAAACATACCCAACACCAGCCTTCTGAGAGAAAGGTTTACCAGTAAAGCCATCAAAAAGAGTAACTTTACCAGTTTCAGGCAAATCAGCTTTGCGTAATAAATCTTTTACATCTTCTTCTTTAGCTCCATCAAAAACTGGAGAAGCAATATTTAATCCTAATCTCTTAGCAGCCCAGCCCAAATGCATCTCTAGAAGCTGTCCAACATTCATTCTTGAAGGAACGCCTAAAGGATTTAGAAGTATATCTACTGGGGTACCATCAACGAGATAAGGCATATCTTCTTCAGGTAAAATTTTAGAAATTACACCTTTGTTCCCATGCCGACCTGAAAGCTTATCTCCAGCAGAAATTTTTCTTTTCATGGCTACAAAAACCATTACTCGCTTCAATACTCCTGCAGGAAGCTCGTCGCCTTTTTTAATTTTAGCTATTTCTAATTCTTTTTCTATAGCTAGTTCAACAATTCTTCCATCATAAATATCAGTTATCGCTTTGCATTCTTCATTCTCTTCATAATCAGAAGCAATAATTTTAGTTTCATCCTTATTTAAACAAATACCTAAACGTCTACTTTTTTCTTGCTCTAGAAGTTTTTTCTCTTCATCATAATAAACTTCAATTTCCTTTATTTTACGTAGTTCTTCAGTTTTCTCTTTCCTTGTACGTCTACCTCTATCTTTTCTCTGAAAAACTTCAACATTAATAACTACACCATGAATTCCTGGTGGAACCCTTAAGGAAGTATCTTTTACATCAGCTGCCTTTTCACCAAAAATTGCTCTCAATAATCTTTCTTCTGGAGAAAGTTCTTTTTCAGTCTTAGGGGTTACTCTTCCAACCAAAATATCATCAGGAGAAACTTCAGCTCCAATTCGAATAATTCCACCATCATCTAAATTACTTAAAGCTTCTTCACTTACATTAGGAATATCTCGAGTAATTTCTTCATTACCTAATCTTGTTTCCCGAGCTTCACATTTGAACTTCTCAATATGCAAAGAAGTAAGTGTGTCTTCTTTTACTAATTTTTCATTAATAATGATCGCATCTTCAAAGTTATAACCTCTCCAAGGTATAAATGCTACAAGCAAATTAGTGCCCAAAGAAAGTCTTCCATCTTGCGTTGCCATACCATCAGCAATAATTGCATTTTTCTTTACTTCATCTCCTTTCTTAACTAAAGGTTTTTGATTTGTACAAGTATCAGCATTAGAACGGCTAAACTTCTTTAATTTATAAGTAAAATTACCTACTCTTATTGATGAAGAATCTACTTCATTAACTCTACCTGATTCTTTAGCAATTAGTATTACTCCACTATCCCTAGCTACCTTTTCTTCAATTCCAGTCCCAACTAAAGGTTGTTGAGGAAACATTAATGGTACTGCTTGTCTTTGCATATTAGAACCCATAAGTGCCCGATTAGCATCATCATGCTCAAGAAAAGGGATCATTGAAGCAGAAACAGATATAATTTGTTGCGGAGAAACATCCATATATTGAAGATTCTTAGGTTTTACTTTAGGAAATTTACCTAAATGACGAGCATAAACTTCTTTATCTGTTATTTTTCCTTTTTCATCTATATTAGCTGTTACCTGAGAAATTATTGCCTTTTCTTCCTCATCACTCATTAAATATTCAATTTTATCATCAACTGACCCATCTTGGACTTTTCGATAAGGAGTAATTAAAAACCCTAAAGGATTTACCCGAACATAAGTAGTTAAAGAAGCTAGAAGACCAATGTTTGCCCCTTCTGGTGTCTCTATAGGACAAATTTTTCCATAATGAGTAGGATGGACATCACGAACTTCAAAACCAGCACGCTCACGAGACAATCCTCCTGGCCCCATAGCAGAAAGCCTACGTTTGTGAGTCATTTCAGCTAAAGGATTTGTTTGATCCATAAATTGAGAAAGAGGTGAACGAGCAAAAAAATCTTGTATTTGCGTAGAAAAAGCTCGAGAATTTATAAGATGCTGAATAGAAAAATCATTAGAAGAAATAAGTGAATACCTATCTAAAAATGTTCTTTCAATTCTTAATAATCCAACTCTTACCTGATGTTGAAGCAACTCACCAATAAGCTTCACTCTTCGATTCGAAAGGTGATCAATGTCATCAATATCTCTTTTTCCTGCCTTTACTAAAAGTAAAGTTTTAATAATCTGTTCTACAGTACTTAAATCCAAGGTTCGCTTATTTAAGCTAAAATCCATGCCTAACTTCTTATTAAGAAGATATCTACCTACTCTACCTAAATCATACCTACGAGGATCAATAAACATTCTGCGAAAAACTTCTTTAGCAGCATCTATTGTAATCGGTTCAGTAGGACGCATTTTTTTATAAAAGTCTAAATAAGCTTCTTCCTTACTTACTGTAGAATCTTTTTTAACTGTATTAACTAATTCAGGATAAGGTTTATCAGCAAAATGACTATAAATATCTTCATTACTAGAAAGACCTAAAATACGCAAAATTTGAGTTCCAGGAAAAGTCTTTCTACGATCAATAATAGCAGTAATCGTATCATTTATATCAGTTCTAAACTCTAACCAATATCCACGATAAGGAATTATACGAGCAAAGTAAATACGTTTGCCTGTAGGATGTGTCTCCTCTTCAAAAAATACACCAGGAGAACGTTGTAATTGGCTAATAATCGCTCTTTCATCACCATTAATGATGTAAGCAGCAGTATCAGACATAAGGGGAATATCACCTAAATAGATTTCTTGTTCCTTCATCTCACGAGATGAATCAGAAAGCCTTAAACGCACTCTTAAGGGCGCAGCATAAGTCTGAGATCTTCTTTTGCACTCATCAATGCTATAGCGTGGCCGACTCAAACTATATGAAATAAAATCTAAACGATATTGCTTATCTGGACTTTCCATGGGGAAAATTTCTTTCAAAACTTCCTGAAGCCCAACATTTTTTCTCTTCTCCGGTAAAACATCAACTTGTAAAAATTCTTTGTAAGAACGTAATTGATGCTCAAGAAGATGAGGCATAGCAAAGCTCTTTTTAATTTTAGCAAAAGATAGCCTTTTAGCTTTTTTCAAGTTATCCTCCTAATATTAGCTCTTAGTACTTAGCTCATAGACTATCTGCAAACTATGAGCTATGAGCCATGAACTATTTCAACTCTACAGTAGCCCCAGTAGCTTCAATTCTCTTCTTAATTTCTTCAGCTTCTTCTTTAGTTACATTTTCCTTAATTGCCTTAGGTGCAGAATCAACTAAATCTTTTGCTTCCTTTAAGCCTAATTCAGTAATTGCCCTGACTTCTTTAATAACTGCGATTTTGTTAGCGCCTATGCCAGTTAAGGTCACAGTAAATGCTGTTTGCTCTTCTTCTTCTTCAACAGCAACACCAGCAACAGCTACAGCAGCAGGAGCAGAAGCAGTCACTCCAAACTTATCTTCACAAGCTTTTACTAGCTCGGAAAGTTCTAAAACAGTCATCTCCTCTACCACCTTCATGATATCTTCAACTTTCGACATAAATACCTCCTTATCCTTTTTTCTGCTCTTTAGTTTTTTTAATTTCTTCAATGACCCAAACAAACTTTAGAATTATCTGATTTAATGCATTAAGAAAACCTGACATTGGCGAAGCAAAAGAAGAAACTACCATACCAATGAGCACTTCTCGAGAAGGAAGTTTTGCTAAAGAAGTTAATTCTTTTGAATCAACTTTTTTGTCCCTTATAAATCCACCTTTCAATTGCAAAGCTTCAGTTTCTTTAGTAAATTCAACAAGAGTTTTACAAACCTTAACTACATCCTCATCTTTTATAATAACAACAGCTGTCTCTGTTTCTAACAAATCATCTATATTCTCTCGTCCCAATTCGCTTAGTGCTCTCTTAAATAAAGAATTTTTAGCTACAACAACTTTAGCACCAAGATCACGAAGATTGTTACGTAACTCATTAAATGGATAAGCTCCAACCTTATTAAAACCAACAAAAAAACACCCTTCAGTGTTTTGAACACCTTGCTTAAGATCTTCTACAATCCTTTCAGCTATTACTAAACCTATTTTTTTTACTTCTTTTGCCATGATTTCCTATAAGCTAAATTTTATCGCTGGCCCAATAGTTGCAGACAAATAAAGACTCCCTATAAAATCACCTTTAACTGACGCAGGTCTTGCAGCATCAAGGGCATTAACAAAAGTCTCTACATTTTCTAACAAATTTTGACCACTAAATGATAACTTCCCTATCCCAACATGAATAGACCCAAGTTTATCCATACGAAAATCAATTTTTCCTCTCTTTGCCTCTGAAATTGCATGAGTTATGTTTTCAGTTACTGTACCAGTTTTAGGAGAAGGCATTAGACCTCTGGGTCCTAAAAACTTTCCTAACTTACTCACTGAACGCATCATTGAAGGTGTAGATATACAACAACCAAAATCAGTCCATCCTTCTTTAAGAATCTTATCAATAGTATCCTGGGAACCAACATAGTCAGCTCCAGCATCTTTAGCATCTTTTTCTTTCTCAGGTTCACAAAAAACTAAAATCTTAATCTGCTTTCCAGTACCATGAGGCAATACAACTGACCCCCTAACCATTTGTTCAGACTGTTTAGGATCTGCACCCAATTTTCCACAAATCTCTATTGTCTGATCAAATTTAGCTTTAGGCATAGCTTTCAAAAGATCAATTGCTTCTTTTAGAGAATAAGCCTTATCCTCTTCAACCATTTTTTTAGCTTCTAAATATCTTTTACTATGTGCCATAAATATCTTCCTTAACCTTGAATTACTTTTAATCCGCAACTTCTAGCCGTACCTTCGACTATTTTGGCGGCAGCTTCTAAGTCTCTAGTATTCAAATCCTGTATTTTCTCTTGAGCTATTTGCATAACTGCACTTTTAGTTACTTCACCAATAATTTCTTTACCAGGTAAAGAACTAGCTTTGGCTAAGTTAGCCGCTCTTTTCAACAAAAAAGAAACTGGAGGACTCTTAACAATAAAATCAAAAGAACGATCTTCGTAAACACTAATTATAACCGGAACAATCATTCCTTCTTTTTGTTTTGTACTCTCATTGAATGCCTTACAAAACTGCATGATGTTTACCCCGTGCTGCCCCAAAGCTGGACCAACAGGTGGTGCTGGGTTTGCTGCTCCAGCCGGAATTTGTAACTTTATCTGACTTACTAGTTTTTTCTTCTTTTTTTTAGCCATAATGTTTTATATTTTTTCTACCTGCCAAAATTCAAGTTCAACCGGAGTAGTTCTTCCAAAAATTGAAACATTCACTTTCAACTTTCCCTTATCTGGATGGATACTTTCAACCACACCATTAAAATTAATAAATGGTCCCTCAACAACACGGATGCTTTCACCTTTTTCAAAGCTTACTTTTGGTGCCGGCTTAGCCTTGCTCTCTTCCGCCTTTAACAAAACTCTATCAACTTCATCCTGCGATATAGGAGATGGCTTTCGTCTTGGACCAATGAAAGCAGTAATCCCAGGAGTATTCCTTACAAAAAGCCAGGTATCATCATTCATCTCCATATGTATCAGAATATATCCTGGAAAAAATTTACGTTCTAAAACTTTTTTCTTACCTAACTTTACTTCAGTAATTTGTTCCTTAGGGATAACCACTTCATTAATTACATCAGTAAATTCACTAGCTCCTATCCTTGCCTCAAGATTTGCTTTAGCTTTATCTTCAGCTCCACTTAAAGTATGCAATATATACCACTTCTTCATTACTTACCTGCGCTAATTTTTAATAAATATTATCTCAATAGGATTTGAACTAACCTTGATAAACCTAAATCCACAAAAGCAATGTAGGCGGTTAGAAGACTGGTAATAATAACTACAATAGTTGCTGCAGCCATTAATTCATGCCGCGAAGACCAGCTTACCTTTTTTAATTCCTCTTTTACCTCTTTAAAAAATCCCGGGATTCCTTTTATTTTTTTAATCATCCTTCTATACTCATCTCTTCTTAAATTTTCAGCAGGCGAGGCAGGAATTGAACCTGCAACCCTCGGTTTTGGAGACCGATGCTCTGCCAATTGAGCCACTCGCCTTAATAACGAAAAGCTTCAACTGTAAAACTTTTTGCATAATTAATTTTAATAAAAATTTTACACTTTTCATTTTAAGTTTAAGGTTTCACTTCTTTATGTTCAGTATGCTTACGACCCCAACGACAAAACTTCCGTATAGTAATTTTTTCCGGATGCTTTCTTTTATTTTTGGTAGTGTAATAATTTTTTCGCTTGCATATTGAGCAGGCGAGCGCAATTAATTCTCTCATAATGACTTATAATTATAAAAAGAAGAAAGGTTTACAAACTCCCCATCCCACTTTTGTGATTTTTAATTATTCGTACCCTATTTTTTTAGCCCACGACCGGAGTTGAACCGGTGACCACTTCGTTACCAACGAAGTGCTCTACCGACTGAGCTACGTGGGCAATTTTTCCTTTAAAAACAATGCAAAACATACCATACGATGATACTATAAAAGATATTTTTGTCAAGAAAAAAAATAAAAAAAA
>JAVCBZ010000108.1 GCA_030765735.1 Candidatus Susulua stagnicola
CATTTTCCTTTCTCTCCTTTTACTAACGTTTCCACAAAACACAAACCCTTTTAGCCTTCTCCTTTTATACTCTTTTCTCTTCCCTCCTTTTAACCTTTTACGAAGGCTTTTAACAATATTATCTATACAAAACCACAAACCCTATATATTTAGGAATTGCGCTTTTCAAGATATCTCTAATATACACCTTTTAGAGCTAACTTAGTATACCATTTCATTAAATATTGTCAATGGCTCAAAGATTTAGCTAAATTACTGATTTTTACCTAATATATCTCGTTTCAGTTAATCCAAGTTTGATAACCTTTTAACTTTTTTGCTATTTTATACTCCAATATCTTCATCCCACAGCTTAGGGTTGTTTTTTATAAAATCTTTCATAAGATTAATGCAAGTTTCATCTTCTAAAACATCAACTTTCACTCCCTGCTTTCGAAGAAAGTTATCTTCACCAGCAAAAGTTTTATTTTCTCCAATAATAACATGGGGAATGCCATAAAGCAATATTGCTCCTGCACACATTGAACAAGGTGAAAGTGTTGTGTATAAAACACACTTTTTATAGGTCTCTGCCAATTGACGACCCGCATTTTCCAAAGCATCCATTTCACCATGAAGGATTACACTGCCCTTTTGAACACGTCTATTGTGCCCACGACCGATTATTTCACCGTTACAAACAATGACTGACCCTATAGGAATACCACCCTCACTTAACCCAGTTTTTGCTTCTTCAATTGCTACTTTTAAAAATTCCATACTATCTTGCATCATATTATTGCTCCATTATATTAATAACTTTATCATTTGAATACCCAATATCTATATTCCTCAACAAGTAACCTTTTTCAATAGCTTCTTTTTTAGTTTTATTTTTTTTAAAAAAGGTCTGTTGTTTGTAATCAATCTTATATTTAGAGATTAATCTCTCTTCTAATGAATCATTCAAAACAATATCACCATTATCTAAAATATGTTTTACACTAATTCCTTGTTTAGCTAATGAATAAGAAACCAAAACAAACCGATGGCAATTAAAAGGGTCTTTTTCTGAACACATCAAAGCAATATTGTGTTTTTGCTCCAAATAATTCATAACAGATTTAATCCCCTGTTTAAAAGAATCTAACTTTCTAATTTTTTTAAAATCAACAACTTGTTTATTGAAAAAATATAAATCAGGATTATCATACCTAGCTCCAAGTAAATTTCCAATAAATATATAGTGAATATTATTTTCTTCTAAACTTAATTTTATATTTTCACGGTTATATTGAGGATTTCGTTGGCTGTAAGGAACACTTCTTACATCAAGAATATATTGAATGGTATGAAGTTTTAGTAGTGTTAATAACTTTTGAGTCTTGTAATTTGAATATCCAATTGTAAAACAAGCTAATTGATTACTCTCCTTAAATTTCATATTTTATACAATTATTTTATTTTTCTCTAATATTAAAAATAAATGCTTCTTTTATTTTGCCACTATTCTTTAAACAAGCTAGTAAAAAAATAAAATTTAATCATATAAAAGATTACGTTGGTTTTGGATATTCTCATCAGCTAAGTACTCATTAAAAGAAATACCAATACGATCAATGCAACCTTTTGGGGTGATCTCAATAATACGATTAGCTACAGTATGTACAAGCCGATGATCGTGAGATGAAAAAAGAATTGTTCCTTTATATCTCCTCAAGCCTTCATTTAAAGCATAAATTGATTCTAAATCTAAATGATTAGTAGGCTCATCTAAAATTAAAGCATTAGGCTGCATTAGCATCATTCGTGAAAGCATACACCTAACCTTCTCCCCACCTGACAAAACATTAACTAGTTTGAATGCATCTTTTCCAGTAAAAAGCATGCGTCCTAGAAAGCTACGCACAAAGTTTTCATCACTATTTTTACTATACTGTCGAAGCCATTCTAAAATATTTAATTTTGTATTAAAAAATTCTGAATTATTTTTCGGATAATAGGCTCTCTTAGTTGATATGCCCCATTTAAAATTTCCACTATCTGCTTGACTTCTTTCAGCTAATATCTCAAATAAAGCAGTTTTAGCTAAATTATTAGGACCAACAAAAGCAATTTTATCTCCTCGTTCTATTGCAAAAGTTAAGTCATTAAACAAAACCCTACCTTCTGAAGACTTAGTTAAATGATTGATATCTAACAAGTCATTGCCGGCTTCTTTTTCTTGCTCAAAATTAATATAAGGATATTTTCGAGAAGATGGTTTAACGTCTTCTAGAGTAAGATTTTCTAAAATCTTTTTACGGCTAGTAGCTTGCCTAGATTTAGAAGCATTGGCACTAAAACGAGCAATAAAGTCCTTTAACTCTTTACGCTTATCTTCAATCTTTTTATTAGAATCCTTACGTTGCTTTAAGGCTAACTGACTTGACTGGGACCAAAAACTAAAGTTTCCAGCATAAAGTGCTATTTTACTAAAATCAATGTCAGCAATATAAGTACAGACCTTATCTAAAAAGTGACGATCATGAGATACTACAATGGCAGTATTTTCAAACTCACTAAGAAAATCTTCTAACCACATACTTGTTCTCATATCTAAATGGTTAGTTGGCTCATCTAAGAGAAGAATATCAGGGTTACCAAATAAAGCTTGAGCTAAAAGCACACGTACTTTTAGTCCTGCTTCAAGTTGTTTCATCTCTAGACCATGAAACTGAGGGTTAATACCTAGGTTACTCAACAATCTAGCTGCATCTGACTCAGCATTCCAACCTTCTAGCTCTCCAAATTCAGCTTCAAGTTCAGAAGCACAGAGACCATCTTTATCAGAAAAATCTTTTTTAGCATATAGAGTATCCTTTTCAACAATAATGTCATAAAGCCTTTTATGCCCCATAATCACTGTATCTAATACTGTGAAATCATCAAAAGCAAATTGGTCTTGCTTTAAAATCGAAATTCGTTTACCCTTTGGAACTATAACTTCACCAGTAGCTGGTTCAATCTCTCCGGAAAGTATCTTTAAAAACGTGGATTTACCTGAACCGTTAGCCCCTATTAGGCCATAACAATTTCCCGGTGAAAAAACTATATTGACCTTAGAAAAAAGTCTACGTTGCCCATATTGTAACGATACATCACTAGTTGAAATCATGCCTCACCTTGCCTAATTATTTATTAATACCTTTATTTTGTAGAGCACTGATTATATTACCTTTTTTAATATTTACAATAGCCAAAATCAAAGCTTAACTTGCTATAACTCTAATAATTGCAAAAAATATAGTAAATTATTAATTATTTGCTTAAATCTAAGGTCAATTAAGACTTTTTTGCTAATTTTGCTATTGTATTCAAAAAGCCATGCTATAATACCCCAATGAATATTGTTATAGAAAAAATAGTCTATCCAGGAAAAAGCTTAGCTAGAGCAAATGGAAAGGTAATTTTTACTGATCAGGGCTTACCCGGAGAAACAGTAGAAATAGCAATAGTTAAAGATACAAAAGGCTATACTCAGGCTAAAACAATAAAAATAATAACCCCTTCACCTAATCGTCAAGAACCACGCTGTAACCACTACCAGGTCTGCTCACCCTACCAACCTATTGAATATCCCCAACAAATAGAAATAAAAAAACAGCAACTACAGGAAATTATTTCCCGACAATTAAAAATCGACTTTCCTTCATTAAATTTTCGCAAAAGCCCTCAAATCTGGGGTTATCGTAATAAAATAAAAGTTAAAATTATTAGAATAAAAACTCTACCTCATCTAGCCTACAACTTACCTGAAACCGATGATCAATTCATTCCAGTTGATCAGTGTCTCCTTTCTCCAGAACAAACTAATCTTTTTATGAGTGAATTTATAAAGAAACTTCGCCAAAAAGACTTTCCAGCAGTCAATCAATTAACAATTAAAGAAAATAAAGAAAATAAATTATTAATTTACATCTCTCATGACGGCTCTTTAAATATAGGAAACTTCTCTCTAGCTCTTGAAAGTTTAATAAAACAATTTAACCCAGAAGGGGTTGTGCTTATTAATGAAGTAACATACGCACGAGTTGTTATCCATGGCAATAATTTCCTTAAAGAAACCATTGACCATAAACAATTCCTTATTGGTAGTAATTCATTCTTCCAGATAAATACAAGTATACTTGAACTTTTAGTTAAGGATCTTCGGGATAATCTAATTTTGAATGAAAACACTATTTTAGCTGACCTCTATTGTGGAGTAGGAACATTTGGTATTTTATTAGCCGAACAAATAAAGCAGGTAATTGGAGTTGAGATAGAACAAGAAAGCTTCTTATTTTTAGAAAAAAATATTAAATTAAACAATTTGAATAACTTTGACCTACGCTTATGTGACTGTAATGATACTCTAGAGTCACTGCTTAAAAAAGATATCGATATAGTTATTATTGACCCTCCTAAGAAAGGAGCTGGTAAAGAAGTTTGTAACAAATTAGTTAAGTCGGAAGTGGATACTATTATTTACATATCTTGTGATCCAGCTACTCTTACCCGTGATTTAAAAATATTATCCTCGGGATATGACATAAAAAATATCTATGGTTATGATTTCTTTCCTCAGACTCCCCACATAGAGACCATGGTAGTTCTCAATAAAAAAAATATTTAACTTTTCTTAGTTTTTAATGTTAAGGCGTTCGGTGATGTTTCCTTGGATGGTGAGTCCGAGGCGCGTTGGCTGATTGTTTCAATGGGTCTGGGCCAAGCCAACGAGGTATAATATTATTGATGCTCAACACTTCACAAAGAGCGGGAATATTGCGAGTAGTTACCAATGATAATGCCTGGCCTCTTTTACCCATACGTCCAGTTCGACCAGTACGATGGGTATATTGATCAATACGAGGAAAATCCCAATTAACAACATGGGAAACATGAGAAAAATCAAGCCCACGACCAGCAACATCGCTTGCAATCAAATAATGAATCTTTTTAGCGCGAAAACGACGTACTATTGAAGAACGCTTGCCTTGTTCAATTCCGGCATGGATATATTCAACATCACGAAAACGCTTAGTCACAATTTTATGTAAATCATCCACAGTGCGTCGCATATTACAAAAAATAATCATCTGGCTAACTTTTTCTCGCTTCAAGTAATCAAACAATACTTTTTCCTTAGTTTCGTAATTAACAAAGGAAAAATAATGTTCAATGCTTTTTGGTATTGATTGCTCACTAATTAATGAAACATGTTTAGGGTTCTTAAGACACTTATTAGCGAGTTTTTTTGTTTCCTCATTCATTGTGGCTGAAAACAATAGTGTTTGATGTTCATGTCTAATACAAGAAAGAATGAATTCTATGCCTTCTAAAAAACCATCATCAAGCAATCGATCGGCTTCATCAAGAATTACACATTTGACATCAACTAAATCAATTATTCCATCGTACATTAAATCCATAAGTCGACCAGGAGTGGCTACTAAAATATGGACTCCATGTTTAATTTTAGCTACTTGTATCGATTTATCAAATCCACCATAAGCAGCAAAAACTTTAACAGGGGTTTTAAGTGCAATTCTATGGATTTCATCAACATATTGGCTACAGAGTTCCCTAGTAGGTACAATAACTAGCCCTTGAATGGTTTTACTATTCGTATCAACTTTTTGGATAAGTGGAATTGCACAAGCACCAGTTTTACCCGAACCAGTTTCAGCCAAAGCACAAAGATCATGCCCAGTTAAAATAATAGGGTAGGTTGCTTCTTGTATTGGAGTCAATTCCTTAAACCCTAATTTTTGCAAAGAGATTAGAATATTTTGCGGTAATTTAAGTTCACTAAATTTCATAGCTTAATTGTTTGTATAGGGAACCTGTAATTTTTAAATTTTGTATTAAATTTAATTTAAACCTTAGAATTGTTTTTCAACAATTCTTTAATTTTAGAAAGCAAAATTTTAGGCTCAAATGGCTTTGTAATGTATGCATCTGCTCCAACCCTTTTGCTCATTTCATTGTCTGATTCTTGAGCTCGAGAAGTGAAAAGGATTATTGGAATATCTTTATACTTATCATCAAATTTAAGCATTCGACAAACTTTATAACCGTCAATTTTAGGGAGCATAAGATCAAGAATTATCAAATCAGGTTTTTCTGATTTTGCTTTCTCAAATCCATCAAGTCCATCATAGGCGTTGACAACGCTATATCCTTCAGCCTCTAACTGAATATTTACTGCATAAACCATATCTTTTTCATCTTCAATAAGTAATATTTTTTCTTTGTCCATAAATATATCTTCCTTTCCTATTCGGTTATCCTTTATTCATTTTCTCACAACTTTAATTCTTTTAAAAAAATTTGTGGAATTTTTGTTTTCAATTTAATAAATTCTAAACCTATCTTATTTCTATCAAACTTTTCTTTAGGACATCGATCCAAATTCTTTACCCATGCTACTCTTGCCTTAGTTTGTATAAATTGCCTATTTCTAGGTAGCTCGAATTTAATATCAACTTCTGAATCTACGGCAAGAGAGATCTTAGTCACTAGGCAGATCCCCCCTCTTGAGATATCTACAGCTTTTGAAGGCTCTATTTCGTCTTTAGAAAGAATAATATCTACATTTGGTTCATAAGAAATTCTTTTAAAACGCCTTATTTTAGAACCAATGTACATTTCTTTTATATGAATATTAGCAGGAAGCCTTTTAGTCGTTAAAGATTCATCTGGGGTAGGATAAGGCATAATACCCACTGTAACAAAGATATTCTTAACTTGATGTTCAGAAAAATAATTTTTTATACGATCCTTAACCATTTCCGAAACTATTATCGCCTTTTCTTCGGTTGCATTAGGGAAAATAATATTGCATTGTCCATTTACAGTATCCATTTTAACAATTTGTGGTTTTTTTCCCTTGAATTTACAAACTTCACTAAAAACTTGATCAATGATATCTTCTAAGTCGTTAAAAAGTTTTTTCGACTTAACCTTAGTCCTAAACTTAAACTCTCGATAGTTAATAATTAATACACTAATGAAATATATTGTCTTTCCTTTGTCTAGTAAATTATTTATTTGATCTTTAATATTATTATCTAAAATATCTAGCTTATAGAAACGCGGTAAGGTAAAATAAAACTTACTTCCTACTCCTAATTTAGATTCTACCCAGATTTCACCACCATGCCTCTCAACTAATTCTTTCACTAAAGAAAGTCCAAGGCCTATTCCTTTTTTTTCAGCACTAGCCTTTTGAGAAACTTGAACAAACTTATTAAACAATTCGTTCATACCAGCTTTAGTAACGCCGATTCCTGTATCAATTACTCCAATCCTAACCTTAGTTTCAAGAATTTTAATTTCTATTCTAATTTTTCCTTGGTCTTCAGTAAATTTGATTGCATTATCGATTAAATTAAAAATAATCTGATTTACTCTGTCACAATCAATGAAAATATTTACTTGTTTATTCGGCACTTTGTAACTTAAATCTATACCTCTATCCTTGGCTATTCCTTTAAAAAAATCAGCAGATTCTTCAATCAAATCGTTAAGATTAATTAAAGTATAATTGAACTTTAAAGCGCCTCTTTCAATTCTTGATATATCCAACACTTCATCAATAATCTTTTTTAAGCGTTTGATATTATTACCTGTCTTCATAAGTATTTCTTTCTGTTTACTATTAATCTCTCCAACTGTCCCATCATAAATAAGCGAGACTAGTTGTTTGATAATTGCTAAAGGAGTCCTCAACTCATGAGATACCGATGAAATGAATTCTGACTTTAATCGGTTCATTCCTTCTAACATCTCTACTTTCTTTTCAATGCGTACTTTTTCTTTCCATACTTGTTCAAGATGCATTCTTCTAGTAATATCACGAGTAATGCCAATTAGACCAACAATTTTGCCTTTGTCGTCATAGCGAGGTACTTTTGTAGTTGAAACATAATTATCAATTCCATCATGACGCGTTGCACGTTCAATTTTATCAATAATTAATTTACCATCTTTTAACACTTGTTCGTCATCTTTTGCCATTACCTCAGCACGCTTCTTGGAAAAAAAGTCAAAATCTGTTTTGCCAATAACTTTCTTAACAGTGGTTTTTAAACCTTTTGTATAAGCTTTGTTGACCATAAGAATCCTTCCCTTATTATCCTTAAAATAAATAACATCTGGAGTATGCTCCATAAGATCAGAAAAAAGCTTATACTTATAAACTAAATCTTGGCTATTAATGGCAGTTTTTACTTTCTTTTTAGTCTTTATTGGTTTTTTCATGTTTTCTAATAAAAAATACTTTATCTTCAATAAATTGCTAAGAAGAAATAATTGCTTTAAATATAGTGTCTTTCTCCTTATCGTTTGACATATTACACTAAAAGCTTTACATTGGCAAGAATTTTAGATGTAGGATTTTGCTTAACGCGGAATGTTTTTAAGCATTTTAAAGTCTTTTTCTAAGGCTGAGAAAGTATTGGCATTATAGACAACAACGGCTGGATGATACAAAGGAACAATCTTGATTGAACCATGAGCAATTGGCGCAATAAATACTTGGCCATGGATTTTGCTTATACCTTGCACCTTGTTTCCTAAACCAAACTTTTCCATTACCCACTTTGTGGAAAAATTACCTAAACAACCTATTACCTTTGGTTTAATTAAACCAATCTGTTGATCAAGGTTATCATTACAAGCGCTTATCTCTTCATCTTTGGGATTTCTATTGCCTGGTGGACGACATTTCAAGATATTGGCAATATAGATATCATCTCGCTTCATTCCAGCCTTAGCTAACAGCTCATCTAAAACTTTTCCAGCTCTTCCGCAAAAGGGTTTTCCAGTTTCATCTTCAGTGGCACCAGGAGCCTCACCAATAAACAAAAGACTTGAAGAAATGTTACCTTCTCCAAAAACAACATTGGTTCTTGTGGCTGCCAAAGCGCATTTTTGACACTTACAAACTTTTTCTTTTAGTTTTTCAAACTTATCCTGATTTTCTGTTAGCATGTTTATCCTACCTTTTCCTTAATTTACTTAACTATTCAAAAACTATCTCTTGGAATCATTGGCTACGTTGACGTAAAGCTTCAAAAATGAATACTGCAGCAGTTACTGAAACATTGAGTGAATCAGCTTTACCTTTCATAGGGATCGAAGCCATTATCTTTGCTTGTTTTTTCCAAAAATTGCTAACACCTTTCTCTTCACTTCCTAAAATAAGAGCTATGGGCTTCTTTAAGTCAATAGAAGCATAAAACATTGAGCCAATTGGATCAGCACAAATTATAGTTATTTTATTTTTTTGAAGCCATTCTAAGAGTTCTTGTGATGAGGTTGTAACAATTGGTTTTGTAAAGATGGTTCCTATGCTTGATCTCACAACATTGTGATTATATACATCAGTAAGACTATCAACAGCAATAAGACCATCAAAACCAGAAGCATCAATAGTTCGCAAAATTGCACCTAAATTTCCTGGTTTTTCAATCCGCTCAACAATCACCAGAAAGGGATTAGACGCTAATTGGATATCCTTAAGTTTATATTTTGGCTGCTGAGCTACTGCTATAAGACCTTCGTGTCTATTTCCATAAGCTATTTTTTCATAAACCTTAGGACTTACTTCATAGATATTACTATTTTTAATTTTGGAAAGAGCAATAATCTCCTTTTCCTTACGGTCCTTAAAAAAACCTTTACAAATATATAATTCCTTAATAGAGATATTAGTCGTTAAAGCTAAAGAAATTTCCCGGCATCCTTCAATAATAAAAAGATTATTCTTACGACGAGATAAAGAATCTCTGAGCTTAACTACATCTTTTATTTTCTGATTTATAACACTAGTTATCATAACTAATCTTTAGATGTTTTTTCAATAATCCTTATTTATCAAGCGTTATACAAATTTGCTTTGTTTCTCGACTACTATTCGTAACCGTTTTTTGATTATTTCTTCCAATCCATTCCTGATTTTTCTTGGCTTTTTTTTACTTTTTTCTCAAGCCGTTTCTCTTTTGGTGTTTTTGCTGGTTTCTTTTTCGTATCTTTCTTAGCATCATGGCTTTTAGACATATCTTTTATCCTTTTTATTTTATTGACAATATTTCCAATTTAGTAACCCTATTATTTAGCAAACCTTTAACCAGATGTTTGTTCTATTCATTTGTGTCTTTTATAACAATCCTCCTTTTCTTTCTCATAAATCAAAAGAAGTACGCTAGCAGTATTCTTGCCTAATCCACACCCATCGGTTAAGCCTAAAGCCTTACACGAATTATTCCAACTTTGATTATGCTTTTCTTCGCCCAAAGACAAACACTTCTCCAATCTTCTCCCTTTTTGAATTGGTTCTACGATAAACTTATAAAACATTGATAGACTTGCTATAAACAAGGAAATTGATAGAATAATTTTAATCAATCTATTAATCATAATTCAATTATACCTGTGACTCTATAACTTTCAAGCTAAATCAAATCTAACCGTTTGAAATCTGATTTCAACTGAGATTTTATTGATTATTTTTATTGGTAATCTGGTAAGTTAAAAATAGGCACAGGGTTATTTAAATTACTCCTTTATTTTAGGAAAGTAGATTCTGTGAATTTTATAATATCGTTCATCATTTTTACTGCCTCAACTGGATATGCACCTATCGCAGTCTCTGCAGAAAGCATTAGATAATTTGAGCCATCTAGCACTGCATTTGCAATATCGCTTACCTCAGCACGTGTCGGCCGTTTATGTTCAGTCATGCTTTCAAGCATTTGGGTAGCCGTGATTACCATCTTTTTTTTCTTAATACACTTCTTTATAATCATTTTCTGTAATATGGGAACTTCAAATATTGGCAAAGAAACACCCATGTCACCTCGGGCTATCATAATTCCATCAGCAACCTCAAGTATTTCATCAATGTTTTTAACACCTTCCCTATTTTCAATCTTAGCGATAATGCCAGATTTAAGATTACTGGAATCTATAATTTTTTTTATATTTAAAACATCATTTTTATTCCTTACAAATGATTGAGCAATAAAATCTACTTTGTTTTTTATACCGAATTGTAAATCTGTTCTATCCTTTTCAGTTAAATCCTTAAATCTAAGCTTAATCCCTGGAATATTAACACCTTTGTTTTCCTTTAATCTTCCTGGCGTGATTACTTCTGTTTCTATTCGTTTTTTTGATACAGATTTAACCCTAAGAGCAATATAACCATCATCTATATATATAAAACTACCGGTCTTTATATCTTGTAGACAACCATTATAATCAAAAGGTATAATTCCTCTATCATTAAAATTATTTTGGTTAGTTAAGTAAACTTTCTGTCGTTTTTTTAATTCTATTGACTTGTTATTTTTACCGTTAAATTTTCCTATTCGTATCCGATAACCTTCAAGGTCTTGCAAAATTTTTACATGTCGTCGATATTTTTTATTTAATTTTCTTATTAAGCTTATACGCATCATATGTTCTTTGTGGTTTCCGTGTGAAAAATTAAGCCTGGCTACATCCATTCCTGCCAGTATCATTTTGCGTAGTATAGTGGCTTGTTCACTCGCAGGTCCCAAAGTGCATATAATCTTTGTTTTAACCATATTATTTTTAAAAAAATTACCTTTTCTTATAAATCTTTAAAGCCTTCAAATAAAGGCTTTCTACTTTTTTTCTTGCCCAAGGAGTCTTCCTTAAAAACGTTAAACTTGAAGAAATACTTGGATCATTATTAAAACAGCGGATATCAATATTTTCACCCAATTCATCCCAGCCATACCAGGCCTCTAAATCAGTAAGCATCATTTTTAAAGTGATTCCATGTAAAGGATCTTTAGGATATATATCTGGCATATTAAATTAATTTATAGACAACCACGATAACCAAAGGCTTCTTGACTGCCATCGGTTCTAACTACATAAAAACAACGTGTGTTTCCCCACTTTTCATGTCTTCTAATAATAAGTTCTTTTACTCCAACACCTACTTTATCTTTATAATCAGGTCGACGCTTCAAAAGTTCAAAAACAAAGTCAAAATCTTCTCTTACCAGTTTATCATTAAGTTGATATTTATAAAGAATAGATTTAATGAATTCAGTAACAGCTGTTTTGGTAGAAAATTCTTTATCAGCTATTATATATGATTTAGGCATTTGTGGTTTGTCCCTTAATGTATAACAAAGATTTGGAATAATAAAAATAACTTAAACCACTTAAGTGCAAGCGGGATCTGTCTTATTTTTATTATATTATCCTCTGTTTTCACTTTGGATGCCTGTCCGCCTCTGGCGGAAGCGCAGTTTGGGCACAAGGTTAATTACTTAAAAATAGAAGCGTCCCCTTTTCCGCCAAGCGCACCTTTGTTTATTTTAAAAGGGAGTTGACCCCTTTTATTTATTGGGCCGTTGTTCAACAGGAACGTACTTTTTGTTAAAAGGTCCAGTGTACATTGCTCGAGGACGGAAAATACGATTGTTTTTGAGATATTCCATTATCCGTGCAGTCCAACCTGCTACGCGACTCGCTGCAAATAAAGTAGTAAAAAATTTAGGGGGAATGCCTAAAGCATGATACACGCTACCGGAGTAAAAATCAACATTAGGGAATATCCCCTTTTTTACACCAAGAGTTGAAACAACCTCTTTCTCCAAAGCTTGAGAAATTTGGAATAACAACAGAGTTTCTTTGTTATTCTTAGCAAGATATTCAGCCAGTGGGCGTAAAATACGGGATCGCGGATCATATGCCTTATATACGCGATGTCCAAACCCCATAATTTTGCGCTTATTTTTTCGTGCTTCTTTATACCAAGATTTTACGTTATTAACATCACCTATTTCTTTTAACATATAAAGGACTTGCTCGTTAGCTCCACCATGAAGAGGTCCGTTAAGAGCAGCAATGCCTGAGCCCACAGAAAAATAAATGTCGGACAAGGTTGAAGCAACCACCATTGATGCAAAAGTGCTTGCATTCATTCCATGGTCTGCATGCAAGATAAGTGATATATCCATAATACGTTCTTCTTCTGGGGAAGGTTTTTTCCCAGTCATCATATAAATCAGATTAGCGGCATGGCTTAAAGTCGGTTCGGGTTCAATAGGAAAATGTCCCTGTTGAATACGAGCAATAGCTGCCGCAATCGAGGCAACGCCAGCTATTAAGTGATAACACGCGGTGTAGCCTGCTGCTGATTTAGAAGCTTCCTTGACTTTAAATTCATAAATAGCGCGTTTTTCTCCTCGGGGTACGGTTTCCATGGGAATGGAATCTTCGTCTGTACTAATTACGTTTGTTTTATTAAATTCATAATCGTTTTGATCTATAGAAGTAAATTCCTGACGCATAAGATTAACACCAAGCCGTAACGCTGCCATGGGACTCATTTTTTCAATAGGAAAATTTAATAACAAACGTAGGGTTTCAGGTACCTTGCGGCACACTCTGAGCTCTTTATTAAATGCTTTTAGTTGTGATGATGTTGGAAGGTTGCCATGTAAAAGTAAATAGCTGACCTCTTCATATGTAGAATGTGCACATAGATCAAATATGTCGTACCCATAATAAATAAGCCATCCTTTTGTCCC
>JAVCBZ010000006.1 GCA_030765735.1 Candidatus Susulua stagnicola
CTTATAAAATTGTTGAACCATACTTTAATTTAGCTGAAAAAATGGGTAAATTTATTTCTCAACTTATTCAAGGAGGAGTAAAAGAGATTAAAATTTCCTATTTGGGTGAAATTTCAACTTATAAAGTGGATGTTCTTGGCGCTGCCTTTGTTCGAGGGTTCTTTTCTCAACAATTAGAAGAAGATGTTAATTATGTAAATGCTTTAGAAGTTGCTAAGGCTAGAGGTATTAAAGTAGAGCAAATAAAAATAAGTGAGGAGGAAGAATACTCTAATAGTATAAGAGTAAAAGTTACTTCTGATAAAGAAGAACGATTGTTAGAGGGAACTCTTTTTGCTAATAAAGAGGTTCGCTTTGCTAAGATGGATGATGTTTATATCGAAATTGCACCTTCTGAACAGATGTTGGTTATTAATAATCAAGATAAACCAGGAGTTATTGGGTTTTTAGGTACAACCTTAGGGGCCAATAATATCAATATAGCTGGCATGAGTTTAGGCAAATATAGCAAGAAAAAAGAAGCTTTAACTATTCTTAATTTAGATAATGTTGCAGATGAGAAAGTAATAGCAGAGATTACGGTTAATCCTAATATAATTTCTTTGAAGGTAGTAAAATTATAGAGGTATAAAAATGGTTTCTGAGAAATTAGCTAAGAAAGTAATTTTTTTGATTTTTGTAATTAGTGGTTGCTTTTTACTTTCACTATCATTTATTTATGCAGAAGAATTAGTCTCTGAATGTGAAGAGTGTAAAGTTGATTATATTCCCGGTGTAACTAAAGATATGGAGGCTCTTATTGTAACAGATAAGAATTGTTCTTTTTGTGATAGTAAGATACCACGAAAGCTTCTTAAGAGTAAATTTCCTGGAATAAGTTTTGTGGTTGTTGATTATAAGAGTAAACAAGCAAAAAAACTTATTGATCAGTACGAGGTTAAAACATTACCTTGTTTTTTTGTCGATCCTTTAGTTAAGGACGAAAAAATTTTTGATAAGGTAAAATTTATTTTTGAAGATGGAAAAGATGGAAAGCTTTTACTAAGAAAAGAGTTGTCTGGTATTTGTGTGTATCTTGATAGAAAAGAAATAAATAAAAAAGTTGATTTATTTTTGGATTTTTATGAGGAAGCTACTAGTGAAATCTTAGATGATTTAATAAACTTTTCAAAAGAGGTTAAAATTAGCTTAGATATTCATTTTATTATTTCTAAAGATAAAAAGATTGGTTATCCTAAAGAAGAAGTACGTGTAGCTTTAGCAATAAGTGAGTTATATCCTAATGGAGCTAGCAATTATATTTATCGACGAATAAAAGATATAGCAAGTAGTTCTTGGATAGATACAGTTGAGAAAGAAGGATTAGACTATAAAAAAATAAGAGATTTGATGACATCTTCATTAATATATCAATTAGTCGACAAGAACCAGGAATTGGTTGAAGATTTAATGATTAGAGACGGGAATGTCATTTTAATTAATAATAATAAAATATTTAAGGTTTTTAATATTGATAAAGAAGAATTAAAGAGTTTTTTTAAAGGAGAATAAAGATGGCTAAGATTTATATAGTTGATGTTACTAATAGTGGAAGATGAATTAAAATTTGTGGCTTAGCATCCTAAGATTGCAAAAAAGATTTTTGACGTAGAAGTTTAAACCTAAAAATTAAATTAAGAGTTCGAAAAATTGATGGAGAAGCTATGAATACAATATTAGTAGGGTTGCAATGGGGAGATGAAGGTAAGGGGAAAGTAATTGATTATCTTTGTCGTAGCAGTGATTTTATTATCCGTTTTCAAGGCGGGAATAATGCTGGTCATACTGTAGTTGTTAATGGAGAAAAATTTGTTTTCCATCTTATTCCTTCTGGTCTTTTAAGAAAAAAGAAAGTTTGTGCAATTGGTAACGGAGTAGTGGTTGACCCGAATGTCTTAATTGCAGAAATAAATGCTCTTAAAGCCAAAGGTATGGAAATATCACCAAGTAATTTAAAAATTTCTTCTCTTTGTCATGTTATTATGCCTTATCATAGCACAATGGATGCTTTGAAGGAGAAAGGGCGTATTCAAAAAATTGGTACAACCAAAAGAGGAATTGGACCTTGCTATATGGATAAGGTTTCACGTTGTGGCATAAGGATGATTGATTTTATCGATCCTAAAACCTTTGCTTTAAAATTGAAAGATAATTTAAATGAGAAAAATGCTATTTTTGAAAAGGTTTATGGAGTTAAAGGTTTTTCTTTTGATGAGATATATCAAGAGTATAATCTTTTAGCTAAAAAGATAGAACCTTATGTTTGCGATTTAGTGGATTATTTTTATAACAAGAGAAAGAAACGATTTTTGTTTGAAGGAGCTCAAGGTGCTTTTTTAGATATTGACTTTGGCACTTATCCTTTTGTAACCTCATCTTCGGTAATCTCATCTAATGCTGTTTTAGGTTCAGGTCTTTCTTTTGTTTCGGTTAATAAAGTTTTAGGTGTGGCTAAAGCTTATACTACTCGAGTCGGTGAAGGGCCATTTCCTACAGAATTAGAAGGAAAATCTTTAGAATATTTTCGTACTAAGGGAGTAGAATTTGGTGCAACAACTGGACGTCCTCGTCGATGTGGTTGGTTGGATTTAGTATTACTAAAGAGATCAGTGATTATCAACAAAGTAACTGATTTAGTCCTTACTAAGTTAGATGTTCTTGATGGCCTAGAGAAGATAAAAGTTTGTATTGGCTATAAACAAAGGGGCAAAGTTTTAAAGAGTTTTCCTTATGACTTGGAAGGGGTTAAGCCTATTTATAAGGAATTTAAGGGATGGAAAGGTTGCATCAACGAGGTGAGAAAATTTTCTGATTTATCATTGGCAGCTAGAAAATATGTACGGTTTATTGAGGATTTTTTAGGAGTAAAAGTAAGGTTTATTTCTGTGGGAGAAAAAAGAGAAGCAATTTTTAAAAAAG
>JAVCBZ010000030.1 GCA_030765735.1 Candidatus Susulua stagnicola
ACTAGTGCTAATGAGTTAGGGCATGTTCCAATAAATTTGGCTGGTAGGCTTTGTGGTTGTGGAGGAAGAGGCTGCATTGAAACTTATGTTGGTAATCGATATTTACTTTCACATTATAAAAGATTGAAAAAGAATAAAACCAAAGTCAAAGATGTAAAAGAACTTTTTCAAAGAGGGCTAGATGGAGAAGGAGAAGCTTTAGTTGTTTGGAAAGAGTTTTCTCATAATCTTGGAAAGTTTTTAGCTGGAATGATAAATGTTTTTAACCCCCAAGTTATTATCTTTGGTGGTGGAGTATCAGGAGCCTTCAAATTATTTAAGCCTTTAGTTGCTGAGGAGATAAAGAAACAAGTAATGTGGCCTCAGAATTTAGGCCTGAAATTAGTAAGAGCAAAACTTAAAAATGCTGGTATAATTGGAGCAGCTCTTCTGGCTTCTGAAGGTATAAGGAATAAGGATAAAGGAAGAAGTGAGAAGAAATGACGATTTATGTATTATTATTGTTTATCCTTTTTCCTTTAACCTTTTCCCTTAATAATTGGAGGACAAAATGAAACTATTCATCGATACAGCTAACTTAGAGGACATAAAGAAAGCCTATTCTTATGGAGTATTAGACGGAGTAACCACCAATCCGACTCTTCTTTCAAGAGAAGGGGCTGAACCTATTCCTCAACTTAAGAAGATTTGTGAAATTGTTCAAGGACCAGTTAGTGCTGAGATTACTAGTTTAGATAGTCAAGGCATGGTAGAAGAGGCAAAAGAGCTGGTAAAAATAGCTTCCAATATTGTTATAAAGATTCCTTGCACAGTTGAAGGCCTGAAGGCAACCAAAGAGCTCAGTGGGTTGGGCATAAAGACAAACCTTACTCTTTGTTTTTCTTCTTCTCAAGCTCTTTTAGTTGCTAAGGCTGGAGCAACTTATGTTTCTCCTTTTGTTGGTAGATTAGATGATATTTCTACTGAAGGAATGAATTTAATAGCAGATATAAAATTAATTTATGATAACTATGGAATGACTACTCAGATAATTGCTGCTTCAATTCGTCATCCACTTCATTTCCTAGATTCAGCACGTTTAGGTGCTGATATTGCAACTGTTCCCTTTAATGTGATTGATAAATTGATGAAACATCCTTTAACTGACAGTGGGATAAAAAGATTTTTAGATGATTGGTCTAAGTTAAAAATGTCTTTAAATAATAAGGAATAAGGAAAAAGAAGTGAAACAGAGATTGAGTAATTCATTGTTAGGTGTTTATTTTTTACTTCTAACTTCATCTTTTATCCTTTATCCTTTGAGTGCTTCCCCCGATGGTGAGAAGATGCCAGTAGTCCTTGATGGTGATGAGATAACTTATCTTCAACAAGAAGGTAAAGTTGTTGCTAAAGGCAATGTAAGCATAAAATCTGAAGATTCTGAACTTTCTTGCCAAGAAGCTATTTATGATTCCAATACTAATATTGCTCATATAAAAGGAGATGTAAAGATAGAGAAAGGTAAAAGCATTGTTTATGGTCAAGATGTAGTTTATAATTTTAATACTCTTAATGCTGAGATGGTTGATATAACTCTTAAAGATCCTCCGATTTATGGGAAAGCTGAAAAAGGCGACAAAATATCAAATGAAAAATATGTTTTCAAGAATGGATATATTACTACTTGTGATTTAGAAGTTCCTCACTATCGGCTAACTGCTAAGACTATTACTGTTTATCCAGAAGATAAAGTTGTAGCTAAACATATGGTTTTGAAAGTAGGTAATATACCTATTTTTTATATTCCTAGTTTTGTTCAATCTTTAAAAGATAAAGCCTTCAAAGTGGAGTTAATCCCTGGTAGAGACAGTGAATGGGGAATGTTTCTTTTGAGTCGTTGGCGCTATAACCTAAATAGTGAGAATAGAGGTAAAATTCATCTTGATGTTTATGAAGATAGAGGCTATGGTTTTGGTATTACTCATGTTTTAGAGAGTAAAAAGTTTGGAGAGGCGTTAATTAATCTTTATACTATCTCTGATACCTTGTGTGAATTGGAGAATAGAGAAAAGCTTGGGAGCTTATATTCAGATAGAAGCAGCCAAGAGGATGACCGTTATAAAATTCAAATTGCTCATCAATGGAATCCTACTGATAAATTGTCTATCACTAATGAATTTAATAAGTTTTCGGATAAATATTTTATGAAAGATTTTTTTGAAAGAGAATATGATATTTCACCAAATACTAAAAGTTATAATCTTATTCAATATTCTTTATCAGGGTCTTCACTTTCATTACGTACTCAAGTTAGAACAAATCGCTTTTTTGATGAGATTGAATACTTGCCTCAATTAGAATATAACTTTTTTAAACAGAATTTAGGCAATACTAATTTTTATTTTGAGTCAGATAGTAGCACGGGGTTCTTAAGAAATAGAGCTGCTGATACTCAAGTCTATGATAAAGCTTTTAGAGCTTATTCACATAATACTTTAAGTTATATTACTAAGATAAAATGGTTAAATATAAATCCTTATGTTGGTTCTTATTCAACTTTTTATTCTCGAAATAAATTTTATGATGATAATGTTTTTCGCCAAGCTCCTGAGGCTGGAGTTACTATGAATGTAAAACTTTATAAGTATTTTGATGATATGGGCTGGAATTTATTTGGTGAAAAGATAGATCAAATGCGCCATATTTTAAAGCCAGAAATAAAATACGAGTATATTCATGATCCTACAGTCTCTAATAGTAATCTTGTTCAGTTTGACGATGATGATAGCATCACCAGGAAGGGATTGGTTACTTTTGTTTTAGAGAATAAGCTACAAGCTAGGAATGCAGAAAGAACTTGGGATTTTATATATTTTAGTCCTTCAGTTACTTATACTGTTGATCCAGAAGGAAGTTTTAGTCAGTTTAATACTATAAGTGGAGATTTTGAAATTTATCCCAGAGAAGGGTTTTCTCTAAATTCTGAGGCTTCATATGATGTTGCAACTAGAAGAGTTAGATCATTTAATGTTGATTTTACTTTTACCGGAAAGGAGAAAGTCGTAGAGTTAGGTGAAGAAGTTGAAAAAGAGAAATATTCTATTTCTTATGGACATCGTTATTCTCGTCAAAGTAGCACACAAGGTACTATTGATTTTAATTATCAACTTACTCCCAAGCTAAAGTTTAGAAGTTATGCACGGTGCGAATATAATACTGGAGATTTCCAAACTCAGCAATATTCAATAAGAGCTGACTTACATTGTTGGTGGTTAGATATTGGAATAGATATAGACAGGCCTGAAGTTGGTGGCAAAGATCTTGGTTTTTGGTTTGTATTTACCTTAAAGGACTTTCCTGATATTAGTGCTGGTTTTGATCAAACTTTCAAAGGAACGAAATCTAGTTATTCTGGTGAATAAAATTATTTCAGGAGTATTTAATGGCAACTACAAAGAAGATAAAACAAAAAAAGTATACTAAAAAATATAAAATTTGTGTTATTGGTGCTGGTCATGTTGGGCTTGTTGCTGCAGCTTGTTTTGCTGAACTAGGGCACAAGGTGGTTTGTGTAGATAAAGATAAAAAAAGAGTATCAAAATTAAAGAAAAAAATTATACCTTTTTTTGAACCAGGTTTAGAGCCTTTAGTTGTTAAAGGTCTTAAATCCAAGGGTTTAAGTTTTTCATCAGTATTGCCTGAGGCAATTAAAAAATCTCAAGTTATTTTTATTGCTGTTGGTACACCACCTAAACCAGATGGTTCTGCTGATTTAACTGCAATAGGAAATGTAGCCCATATAATTGCTAAAAATCTTAATTCTTATAAATTAATAATCGGAAAATCAACTGTTCCAGTATGGACCGGTAG
>JAVCBZ010000050.1 GCA_030765735.1 Candidatus Susulua stagnicola
AAATATTGTTCTAATTTACAAGGCCCATTCCAAAGAGTAGACATCTTGGCATCAAGATAACTACAATGCCCATTATTAAAATAAATCTTTACTGTAGAAACAGGAACTAAATTTTTCTTCAAAGGCCCTAAGTCTATCTTGGGTTTATACTGAGATAATTGATAGGAAAAATAATCTACCTTACGGGCTGGAAAATGGCCTAGCCCAGCTAATCTCAAGAAGCCTTCTCTCTTGACACTATCTCTTGGCCTCTGATTAATCAGTGATGAAAAACTAAATAAAACAATTAGTTGTCTGACCAACTTTTTATTTATTTTAGGAAAATATTCTTTTAATTCCTTAGTTAAATAGTCGAATATGCCTATCTGATAATCCATGCAGTGGAGAAGAAATAACCCACAATGAGAAAGACCTTTACCTTTATAGATAAGCAAAGATTTCTTGCGGCCCTTTTTTTCTTTTAAACCAGAAGAAACAATAATTTTACTAATTACACTTTTAGAAATAATAATCTTATGTTTCTTCTTAAGCAATTCTGACAAAGGCCTAACCCCTAAATGCGGAGCCCGCCTTCTTTCTTGAAGAACTATTTTCCTTAAAGTAGAGTCTATCTTTTTCTTTGGCATCTTTATCTTAGGATTCAAGTTTCTTTAAAATTATCAGCTCTTAAGAGCTGATAACCTCTTACCAGGCCTTGATAAATCATTTCTATTATATTCTCATAATTCCCCAAATCAGCCTTACCTAAAGCCAGATAGTACTTTTTTCGATCATCAACTCTAATAATAACCGGAGCAAAACCTTTACTTAAACTTTGAGTTATTGCAATCAATCTTCCTACCCTACCATTGCCATCAAAGAATGGATGGATAGCTTCAAACTGATAATGATCGTGAGCAATCTTGTTAACTACATCCTTTTGATAAGAATTAATATTCTTAATAAATTCATTCATTCTACTCGGCAAATCACTAGCTAAAGGAAGAGGTTTCATTACATCAGGCAAATTAACTCCTCCAGTTCTATATTCTCCTGGCAACTGATCGTTGAACTTGTGCATTATTATTTTATGTAAATTTAAAATATACTCCTGATTAATCTTAAAATCAGACTTAACATTATCTAATAAAAATTCTAAAGCCTTCTTATGATTTACCGCCTCTAAGGCATCAGATGCTTCCTTATCTCTTATTCTTCCCCCTCCAAAAGACATTTCTACCTCTTTTAAGGTCATATGATTTCCTTCTATAGCATTAGAATGATAGGTTAAATCTAGAACAAACCTATCTCTTATCGCTTTATTTGTTTTCAATATTTTAATTGGATCTTCTGCTTCTTGACGTAATTGTAAAACTATATCTTTCAAGTCTACATACTGTTTGAATAATTGATTAATTTCGCGAAGTTTGGTGCGATGAGGTAAAACACCCTTGTCTATCCAGCGATAAACAGTTTTATAACTTACTTCTAAGCGGCGAGCAAGACCAGAGCGTGAAATGCCTATAGCTTGAATAATTTTGTCTATTTTCTCTTTATAATCTAAACGCTGCTTTTTCATTTTATAAGCTATTCTTTGTTAAGTTTAAATATTAAATACTAGGGCATATGTCCTACTTAATCATTATACAGCACTATACCATATGTCCTATTGCTGTCAAGAGTTATACCCCTTAAATAGCCATATAGCCATACAAAGCTTAACTTTTTATGTTTTAACTAAAACTTATGAATTAAAGATTACGGGTCGGTAAGATTAATCGGAAAAGGTTTTTTGGTCAATAATGCCCAATTTCTGAAATTCAGCAAAAAACTTAGGATACATTCTCATAACTGATGAAAATTTACCGATTATTTTGCCTTCAGGGGTCTTTCCCTGGCTTTTAAAGGTAAATAAATCCTGAATAACGATTTCACCTCGTTCTATCCCCCTAACCTCACTAATATGAGTTATGCGGCGAGAACCATCAAGGAGTCTCTCTTGTTGAACTACTATATTTATAGTATTAGTAACTAATTTTCTTATCTCTTCAATTGGCAACTTTATACCTGAAGAAAGTATCAAGGTTTCCAAACGACTAAGTACTTCTTGAGGAGAATTGCCATGGATTACCGCTAAGGTGCCTCTATGCCCGGTAGACATAGCTTTAATCATGTCTAAAGCTTCTGGCCCTCGAACTTCACCAATGATTATTCTATCCGGACGCATCCGCAGCGAATTCCTTATTAAATCACCTAAAGTTACCTCACCCTTACCATCTTCATCAACAGACCTTGTTTCCAATGAAACCATATTTCCATGATTTAATTGAAGCTCAGCAGTATCTTCAATAAGAACTATTCTTTCTTCCTCCGGTATATGAAGCGAGAGCATCTCCATAGTAGTAGTTTTTCCAGCACCAGTCCCACCAGAGAAAAGCATACTTACTCCACCTTTTATACAAGCAATTAAAAAGTCGGCCATCTTCTTACTAATTGTATCCTTAGCTATTAAATCATCTAAACTCTTTATCTCCTGAGAAAATTTTCTTATTGTGATCGCTGTGCCCAGACGAGATAGGGGTTCAATAATAACATTAACCCTTGAACCATCTTCTAAACAAATATCAACATAAGGAGCGTGAGCCGATACATTCTTACTACTATCCTTAAAAATATCATCAACGACTTCCTTCATTTCTTCAGGGCTAAAGATTATATCCAGATTCCTTTTTCTTCCTTCCACTTCAACAAAGGTAGCCTTAGATCCATTTATCATAATCTCAGTAATGGTTGGGTCAGCTAATAGCTTTTTAATTTTCTCTACACCTTTAGTCATAATATTAATCCTTTGATTGGTTTTACTAACTTAAATAATAAGAAATGAAATCGAATCATTAATCTTTGGGAACAAAAATTTCTCTAGATAAATCTATACCTCTAGACCGAATTTCTTCATAAAAAGAAGGAATGTAACCCGAAGGAACAAACTCTCCCAAAACTCCTCCCTCATCATCGACACCAGTTTGACGAAAGTTGAAAATATCTTTAAGATTTATATGCATATCATCAAGCATGCCAGCAACTTCTGTAATTTGGGTTATTTTACGCGAACCGTCAGAAAGACGAGCAATATGCACTATTAAATCTATGGCTGATGAAATCATTTCCCGTATTGATCGAATTGGAAGTTCTACTCCACTCATTAAAATCATACTATCTAGTCTTATTAAAACATCCTGAGTAGAATTAGCATGAATAGTAGACATACTACCATCATGGCCAGTATTCATTGCCTGAAGTACATCTAAAGCTTCTCCACCGCGCGATTCACCAACGATTATTCTATCCGGACGCATACGTAAGGTATTGCGAAATAAATCTTTTATCCCAACTTCGCCTCTACCTTCTATATTTGGCGGACGACTCTCTAATCTTATCCAATGAGCTTGATTTAACTTTAATTCTGCTGAATCCTCAATAGTAACTATCCGTTCATCTTCAGGAATATAAGAAGAAATAATATTAAGTAAGGTTGTCTTCCCTGATCCAGTACCACCAGAAACTATTATATTCTTCCGAGATTTTACTGCAGCATCTATAAGCTTAGCCATGTCCGGAGTCAAACTTCCAAATTTTCTGATTAAATCATCTACAGTAAGTCGTTTACGAGAAAATTTTCTAATAGTTAAGTTAGGTCCAGTTAAAGAAAGCGGTGGAATCACAGCATTAACTCGAGATCCATCAGGAAGCCTAGCATCAACATAAGGGACTGATTCATCAATTCTACGACCTAAGGGAGCAAGAATCCGCTCAATTACCACTCTTACTTGCTCATTAGTAGTAAACTTCTTACTAGTTAAGATTAGCTTACCTCTTTTCTCTATATATATTTGATCTTTATTGTTTACCATTATTTCAGTAATTGAAGAATCTCCCAATAGATCCTCTAAAGGCCCAAAACCTAAAGCTTCGTCGATAATCTCCTTGGTCACTTTTTTTCTAATCTCTAATGCAGAAATAAATCCTCCAGCTTCTTTACTAATGATATTAGATACTATTCTTTCAGCTTTCATTCTTAATTCTTCTGCTTTAGCAACATCCATAGTAAATGATTCAACTGACATTCTTTTTAAATCCAGCTCATCAATGAGTTTCTGATGAACTCTTCTCTTAAACATTATTATCTGATCTTCTTCTTCGCCTAGATTGCTTCTCTTTGCTTTTTCAACAACTCCGATTTTCTGTAAAAATATTTCTCCAGCATCCTTAGGCTCTTCCTTAGCAACTCTTATGTCAGCAAGAATTTTATGTTCTATATATAGACTTTTTTTCTCGATAAGAAAATCAGCCAATTTATCAAGAGCAATAGCTGCTTTAGAGTTAGGATTATCAGCTACAACTGGAATACCTCTGTTAACAGCCAAGCCAATAGTTTTACCATCTGAAGGTATTAAAGCCACAACTTCTGAAGGTAAAAGAACTTTTATTTCTTGCCAACTTATTGACCCCTTACTCTCGGCACGATTCATAATTATCTTAATCATCTTTAAAGGGAAGCCTAAACTCTGCAAAGTATCAAGAACCCACTCAGTTTGATAAACTGATAGAATATCAGGAGTAAGAACTAGAAAAATAAGGTTGGAAGAATCAAGAGTAGCAATAAGTTCATTGCTCATATTACTACCAGCATCAATAATAATATAATCAAAATCTTGATAAACAATAGAAATAAACTCTTTTATTCCTTCGACTGTTATATGAGATCTTTGAGACATTTTAAAAATAGAAGGAAGGAAATAAAGATTAGTTTTATATCTGCCTAAATAATTACTGATACTTCTCTTTTTAGTTTTGAATTCTTCCAAATGATTAATAAAATTAAATAAGCAATATTTACTTTCAACTCCTAAAAGCTTAGAGGTTGCTTGAGGAGCTCCTAAATCTAGGTCAAGATGAAATACTTTTTTCTTCTTTAAGGAAAGACTAACGGCTAGATTTAACGAAAGAAGAGTTTTACCAACCCCTCCTTTAGTACTAAAAAAAGAAA
>JAVCBZ010000057.1 GCA_030765735.1 Candidatus Susulua stagnicola
ATAGCTCTTTGTGCTCGGGAAAAATATTAGTCATTCTTTTGAAGTTATCAGGTTTTATTTTATAAGTAGAAGTAATAATCTGTTTTGCTCCTGAGTTTTTAATTTCTGCTATTGTTTGTTCTATATCTTTAGTATTTAAAGGATAAATTAAAGGATCAAGTCGAACAGCTACTGGTAGGTATAAGGAGAGTTTTTTAATTGCTTTTAGCCTTTCTTGGGGGGTTGGAGGATTAGGTTCTAATTTTTTTGCTAATTTTTCATCTAAGGTAGTAAGAGATATACTAACTACTATTTTTTTAAGATTTTTTAAAATATCTAAGTCTTTTAAAATTAGAGCTGATTTGGTAATAATATTTAGACCTAGGTCATATTCGCTTATTATTTTCAAGCTTTGATGAGTTAATTTTAATTTTTCTTCTATAGGAGGATAAGGATCAGAAGAATTAGCCATGGCAATAAGAGAACCTTTAGGAATTTTTTTGATTTCTTTTTCCAATCTTTTTAAAAAATCTATTTTTTCTCGTGTTTGGGAAAAATTTCTTATATATGATGAGGCATAACAGTAGAGACAACCATAGCTGCAGCCAGTATAAGCTGATAAGCTGTATTTAACTGGACAGGTGCATAAATCGCTTTCCCAGGGGTCAAATTTAGTAATTAAACTCATATTCTTTATCTATTTTAAGTAAAAGCGCCAACAAGTCAATCTCTTCCTAGAACCTGAGTTTTGTGATATAATATAATTTAATTATAAGTTGTAGATCCTTCGACTCCTTGTAGTCGCTCAGGATCAATTCTCCGCCTAAGGCGGATCATTGAGGAGGTGGATTATGATAACTAAGATTATTGGGATTATTTGGGTTGTTTGGGGAATTTTAATTCTGGTTAAACCGGAAGTTTTACGCAAGAAATTGCAGATAAAGGGAAGTAAAAAACTAAAAAAGAACTTATTCTTATTAACCTTATTTCTTTCAGTTACCTTAATCACAGCCTCTTTAAAAGCCAGCGGTTTATTACCTAAAATATTATTAATTTTAGGCGTTATAGGGATATTTAAGGCTTTTATTTTTCTTAAATCTAAGGCTTCAGACAAATTGATAGTTTTTTCAGCCAATCTTTCTTTAAGCATTTATCGAATTGGAGGAGCAATGTATATTGTTCTTGGCTTGGCTATGATGAAATTTCTTTAAGATTCCATTATTAGATTTAGCCTTTTTATCTCAAGCTACTTATGATATTATAAAATTTACCCCGTTAGAAGTATTGGGTTTGAAAGAAAGGAAAGTAAGACTTCTAACGGGGTTTACTTAAACTAGGAATTTTACTATATGAGCAACAAATATTCTTTTAAATCTGTTATTTTTGACTTAGATGGTGTAATTACCAAGACTGCTCTTGTTCATGCAGCAGCTTGGAAAGAGGCTTTTGATGAGTATTTACGTTTAAGAGATAAAAGGGACAAAGAGCCTTTTAAAGAATTTACTCATCAGTCTGATTATCTTCCTTATGTTGATGGGAAACCCCGCTATAAAGGTGTACAAAGTTTTCTAGAATCAAGAGGTATTAATATTTCTTATGGAGAGCCAACAGATTCTCCAGATACTGAGACTATCTGTGGCATAGGAAATAAGAAGAATGCAAAATTTTGTCAAGTTTTAAGAGTTAAAGGGGTTGAAGTTTATCCTTCTACTATTGAATTTATTAAATCTTTAGAAGCTTCTGGGGTAGAGATAGGAGTAGCTTCTTCTTCAAATAATTGTAAAGAGATTTTAGAAGTTGCTAAGATTGAAAAGTTTTTTAAGACCAGAGTAGATGGAGTAGTCTCTATTGAAATGGGCCTTAAAGGAAAACCAGAATCAGATATCTTTACAACAGCAGCTTTTAATCTGGGAACCATACCGGCTGAGTCTATCGTTGTTGAAGATGCAACTTCAGGAGTAGAAGCTGGGCGAAATGGTGGATTTGGTTTAGTCATTGGTTTAGCCAGAGAGAACAATCAAAAAGAATTACTTGCCAATGGAGCTGATTTGGTAGTTACTGATTTAGCAGAAATAAATTTAGAGTTAATCGAACAGTGGTTTCGTAAAAAGCCTCGAGATTTACTTCAAAGTTGGGATAAAGAAAGTGAAAAAATAGAATCTCTAGAGGGGAAAGAAAAAGACACAGAAGCAGTTGTAAATCCTTCTTATCTTCATAGTGGGAAATCTCATTTTTTTAGCGGTAAGAAAATAGTCTTTTTCTTAGATTATGATGGAACCCTAACTCCAATAGTTTCTCGTCCAGAGTTAGCAGTTATCTCTTCTGATATGCAAGATACTGTAAAAAAATTATCTCAAAAATATATTACTGCGATTGTCAGTGGAAGGATGAGAGAAGATGTTGAAAAACTTGTTGGCATCTCAGGGTTAATTTATGCTGGAAGCCATGGTTTTGATATTAAAGGCCCAGAAGTTGTAATGGTTGAGTCTCAAGCCGAGAAGTCTATACCTTTAGTTTCTAAGGTAATTGAAAAGTTAAAAAAAGAATTAGTTGGTATCGAAGGGGTAATAATAGAAGAGAAGAAGTTTAGTACAGCCGTACATTATCGCTTAGTCAAAGAAGCAGAAAAAAATCTGAAAATAAGAAATTTAGTTAGAGAAATAATTCAAGAAAATAAAACTTTACGTTTAATGGAAGGTAAAAAAGTTTTTGAAATCCTTCCAGCTATAGATTGGAATAAAGGTAAGGCTGTAAGGTGGGTAATGGATAGTTTAGGGATTAATTGGCAAGATTATTCTGTGGTTTATATAGGAGACGACACAACTGATGAAGATGCTTTTAGAACGGTTTGCACTCGTGGAACCAGTATTTTGGTTTCAGATAAAGACAAATTTTCTGCAGCTGATTTTATGGTATCTTCACCAAAAGAAGTGAAGGAATTATTTGAAAGAATCCTCGCAATTACTTAAAAGTACTAGTATCGGAACCTCACCTCCTTGGACAATAGTCTATGAGAGGTTTGAGCCGGCCGAAGAAGCCTTGAGGGAAACGCTTTGCACTTTAGGCAATGGCTATTTTGCAACTCGAGGCGTTGTTTCTGAATCAGTAGCTTCTAAAATTCATTATCCGGGAACTTATATTGCTGGAGTTTATAACCGCTTAGCAACTAATATAGCTGGTAGGACAGTTGTTAATGAAGATATGGTAAATTGTCCTAATTGGGTTTTTCTAACTTTTAAAATTGGAAATAGTGAGTGGTTTTATCCTTCAATGACTAGAATTCTTTCTTTTAAACAAAAGCTTGATATGCGAAGAGGTGTATTAAGTAGAAAAATTCGTTTTCAAAATAGAAAAGGCCATAAAACTTTTGTTGAGATGAACAGGATTGTTCATATTGATAATCCTCATTGTGGAGCTTTTGAATACATTATCATTCCTGAGAATTATAACGAGTGGGTTACTGTAAGAACAATGCTTGATGGCAATGTTCTTAATGCTGGAGTAGAGAGATACCGTCAACTTAATTCTAAACATTGGAAATCTTCTTCTTTGGGAAACTTCCAGAGAAACGGAATATATCTTTCAATGAAAACTAGTCGTTCAAAGATTGAAGTTGCCCAAGCTGCTAAGACTCGTATTTTTGCATCTGAGCGAGAGATAAAACCTAGTATCCGACATCTTAAGAAAGGCAAAGAAAGAATTGGCCAGGAATTTAAATTTTTTGCTCAAGCAAGATCTTCTTATAGAATTGAGAAAACAGTTTCAATCTATACATCTAAGGATGAAGGTGTTAGTAATCCAACAGCAAGTGCAATTGCTGATTTAACAAAGCCAATCCGTTTCAAAAAATTATTTGAAACACATCAAAAACGCTGGGAAGAATTGTGGAAAAAGTTTGATATAAAGGTTGAAGGTCATACTTTTTCACAACGAATATTACGTTTTCATATTTTTCATCTGCTTCAAACAG
>JAVCBZ010000103.1 GCA_030765735.1 Candidatus Susulua stagnicola
AAAAAATTATTTGAAACACATCAAAAACGCTGGGAAGAATTGTGGAAAAAGTTTGATATAAAGGTTGAAGGTCATACTTTTTCACAACGAATATTACGTTTTCATATTTTTCATCTGCTTCAAACAGCTTCTATCCATAATGTAAAAATTGATGCTGGTCTTCCAGCCAGAGGTTTGCATGGTGAAGCTTATCGGGGGCATATATTTTGGGATGAGATCTTTGCTTTGCATTTGTATGATTTACATCTTCCTGAGGTTTCTAAGTCGCTACTTCTTTATAGGTATAGGCGTCTTGCTAAAGCCAGGGAATCTGCTAAAAGCCAAGGCTATAAAGGGGCAATGTTTCCTTGGCAGAGTGGCTCTACAGGTACAGAAGAAACTCAAACAGTTCACTTAAATCCTCTTTCTGGTGAATGGGGTCCTGATTTTAGTAATCGCCAAAGACATGTTTCATTTGCAATCGCCTATAATGCTTGGCAATACTGGAAGAGAACAGGGGATTTTAGTTTTTTGGTTCGTTATGGCGCTGAAATGATTCTTTCAATTGCTTCTTTTTGGGGAAGTTTGGTACGGTATGATTCAAGCGATGGAAGATATCATACTAAAGGGGTTATGGGCCCAGATGAATTTCATGAAAAGCTTCCTGGCTCGTTAAGACCGGGATTAAAAGATAATGCTTATACTAATTTTATGATTGTTTGGACTTTGCTTAGGGCTCAAGAAGTTATTCGTCTTTTGCCTGAAGGTAGTAAAAAACGGATCATAAAGAAGATAAAATTAGAACAAAAAGAGCTTGTTCTTTGGGATCGAATTATTCATAAGATGAATATCATAATGAATGATAAAGGAATTATAAGTCAATTCGATGGCTATTTAGACTTAAAAGAATTAGATTGGCAGAGTTATAGAAGTGAATATGAAAATATTCAAAGGTTAGATAGAATTCTAAAAGCTGAAGGAGAATCTCCTGATGCTTACAAGGTTTCAAAACAAGCTGATGTACTGATGATTTTCTATCTTTTACCTCGGTCTGAGATAGAATCAATTTTTAAAAGATTAGGTTATGGTTTTGATAAAAACACTTTAAGAAGAAATTATAATTATTATGTGAGAAGAACTTCTCATGGTTCAACCATGAGTAAGGTCACTCATTGTTTTCTTGCTCAAGTTTTAAATAAGCCCAAAAAAGCCTGGGAAGGATTTTTAGATGTTCTTGAATCAGACGTCTATGATACTCAAGGAGGGACCACGCCTGAAGGCATTCATGTTGGGGTAATGGGTGGGTCTATTGATCTGGCTATAAGAGGTTTTGCCGGAGTACGAATTATAGAGAACAAAATTATTATAGACCCTAGATTACCTCAAAAGTGGCGTAGTATGAAATTAGGATTTGTTTATAAGGGAATATGGATTTCTTTAATAATCACTAAACGTCAGGTATCAGTTTTAGTTCGAGGCCAAATTGCTATTCCTATAGAAATCAATGGCAAAGATTATTATCCTCTCCTAGATAAGGTTTTAAAGGTTCCTTTTCGCAGAAAAAGCGTTAAATAATCCTTTTTTAAGTGTTTTTTCAGCTTTTAAAGAATTTTCTTTATGTTATAATTAAATTTCAGATATTTTAAAAGAAATAAAATAATTATGCCAAAATCTAAGGACATTTACTCTAGTTATATTGATGATGACCTTTGGTTAATAAAAGAGACTGGGTGGGTTAGAGATTCTCAGAGTGTGCTTGAAACCCAGTTTTCTTTAGCCAATGGGTATTTAGGCACAAGGGGTGTCTATGAGGAGATTCCTTATGACTGTGTACCAGGGACTTATATTGCCGGAATTTATGACAAGATGGCTTCTCAAGTTTCTGAATTGGTTAATTTTCCTAATCCAATTAATTTTAAATTTTCTGTTGGTGGCGAGAAACTTGGTTTAATTGCCATGGGTACAGTTAATCACAAGAGAGTCCTTAATATGAAGAAAGCTGTTCTAGCAAGACAGACTGTATATAAAGATAGTAAGAATAGATGCTATGATTATCAATCAGTAAGGTTTATTTCCCAACACAATAAAAACATAGGGGTTATGCAGATAGCAGTAACTCCTTTAGATGCTGTTTGTGTTTTAGATGTAAACACAGGCATAGATACTTCTGTTTCTAATGCTGGGGTTTTAACTGAAGGACGAAAAAAACATTTTCGAATTAAGGAATTAGGTCAGTATAAGGGGGCTGGTTTTCTTGTACAAGAAACCTTTGAGAAACAATATGCAGTAATATATTGGGCTGGATTTTATTATCATCTTAATAATAAAAAGGTAGTGTCTAAGGATAATGTATTTAGTCTTAAGCTTAAGAAGAACCAAACAGTTGTATTTACTAAAGTATTTTGTATAAAACATTATCCTCATAAAAGTAGTCACACAGCTCAGAAAAAAGAAACCTATGATATATTCAGCAAGGCTTTTAAAAGTGATTTTTCAACTCTTCTCAAAGATCATGTTGATGCCTGGAGTAAGCTTTGGAAGAAGGCTGATGTTATTATTGAGGGAACAGCTAATATTCAGCAAAATATGCGTTTTAATATTTATCATATGCTCAGCTGTCTTTATTGTGACAATGGCTTCTCAAGTATTGGTGCAAGAACTTTAAGTGGCGAAGGATATCGAGGGCATATATTTTGGGATGCAGAGATCTTTCTCTTACCTTTCTATTTGTTTACTTTTCCTAAAGTAGCAAAGAATATGCTTCTTTATCGTTATCGAAGGTTAGATGAATCAAGAAAAATTGCTAAAGAGAATGGCTATAAGGGTGTGCAATTTGCTTGGGAGTCTGCTGGTACTGGAGAAGAAGAAACTCCACATTGGGCTATGGATATTGATCGAACAGTTATGAAGATTCATACTCATAAAATGGAACACCATTTAACTGCTGATATTGCTTATGCTATCAATAAGTATTATATAGCTACCAATGATATTAAGTTTATGCAAGATGCTGGCTATGAGATGCTTATAGAAACAGCAAGATTTTGGATTTCACGGGTAGACTATAATAAGAAAAAAGATAAATATGAGATTAAAAATGTTATTGGTCCTGATGAGTTTCATGTTGGAGTAGACAACAATGCTTTTACTAATATGATGGCTAAGTGGAATTTATTTACTTCTGCGAAGTTAATTGAAGAATTCAAGAAAAAATCACAAATTAATTATAAAAAGATGAAGAAGAAATTAAGTTTAAATGATAAAGAAATAATTTTTTGGAGGAAAGTCGCCTCTCGAATAATTACTAAGATTAATAAAAGTGGGGTTATTGAACAATCTGATGGTTTTTTTAAATTAAAGAAAGTTGCTCTTAATAAAACTGATGAAAACGGGATACCGCTTATTCCGACAAAAATAAAAGCAAAAGATTTAGGCAAGACCCAGATAATAAAGCAGGCAGATGTTTTAATGCTTGTCTATCTGCTAAATAATATATTTAGTGATAAGATCAAAAGGGCTAACTATGATTTTTATATTGATAGAACTGTACATAAATCTTCCTTAAGTGCTCCAATGCATGCTTTTGTTGCTTCTGAGGTTGGAGACTTGCATCGAGCTTATAACCTTTTTAATGTTGCTATGCGTACAGACATAAGTAATCTTTACGGGAATACTCCTGAAGGAATTCATGCTGCATCTTTAGGGGGAACTTGGCAGGCTTTAGTTTTTGGTTTTGCTGGGGTTATGATTAAGAGTAATAAGCTATTTATGAATCCTCGTATGCCACGTTCTTGGCGTAAGCTTAAATTTTCTTTGAGTTGGAAAGATAGTTTAGTTAAATTAGAATTAACCAATGATACGATAAACATAAGAGTGTCTTGTTCTAAACATAAAGATATAAAAATAGGTATTTTTGGTAAGTTAAAAATTGTTAAAACTAACAAAAATCATACTTTTAAAAGGGATATTCATGGATTAATAAAGGAGGAATACTACTGATGAAAAAAAATAATTTAAATATTGCTCATTTTCACTGGGGTTTTCCACCACTAATTGGCGGAGTAGAAACCCATCTCACCATACTTTTACCTCAATTAGTGGAATTGGGTCATAATGTTAGTTTGCTTACTGGTTCAATAGAAGGCGAAAAGGCTAGAACTCAATATCAAGGGGTTGAGGTTCATCGAACTCCGCTTATGGATTTAAATTGGCTTTATAAGCGAGGCTTAAGTGGCTTGGAAGAAGAAATTAAAAAAACTTTTCATTCTTTTCTAGAGGAAAACAAACCTGATATTGTCCATGTTCATAATATGCATTATTTTAGTCAAGGTCATATTAAGGCTTTAGAGAAATTATGCAAAGAAAGAAGAATTCCTTTAATCCTTACTGCTCATAATGTCTGGGATGATATACTTTTTTTAGAATTAACTCATAATATAGATTGGGATAAGATTATTGCTGTAAGCCATTTTATAAAGAAGGAAATTATTGGTATTGGAATAGATGATAAGAAGATTACCGTTGTTCATCATGGCGTAGACCAAGATAGGTTTACTCCGGGAGTAGAGACAAAATCAATATTAAAGAAGTATCCACAACTTAAAGGTAAAAGAGTAGTGTTCCATCCGGCAAGGATTGGTTTGGCCAAAGGTTGTGACTTTAGCATTAAGGCTATGAATATAGTAAAGAAAAAACATCCTGATATTATGCTAGTCTTAGCTGGGTCTAAAAATATTATTGATTGGGGAAATACTCAGCAGAAAGATATTGCTTATTTAGTAGACTTAATAAAACATTTTAATATGGAAGATAATGTTTTGATAGATATGTACACTTTAGATGAGGTAAAAGAGTTATATGAGATAAGTGATATTTGTCTCTATCCTTCTTCTGCACCAGAGCCTTTTGGATTAACCATGCTTGAAGCTATGTCTATGGCTAAGCCGATGATTGTTACCAATATGGGAGGAATGCCTGAGATTATTGAACATGGGATTAATGGCTTTATTATTCCGGTTAGAGATTTTGAAGCTATGGCAGCAAGAATATCTCAATTGTTGGAAGATCAAACATTAAGGGAGAGGTTCGGTTATACTGGAAGAGAGATGGTTGAGTCTCATTATACAAAAGAAAAAGTAACTCAGGAAACTATAGGGGTTTATAAAAAAGTTCTGAATAAGTAGGCGAGAGGTTAGAATGGATAAAGATTATTTTTCATTTTTAAAGCAAAGATTAAACAAAGAAAGTTTTGATAAGGTTAATGATTTAGGTAATTTTAAAGTTATTAATTTTATTGGTGAGTACGTGGAACTCTGTAATCCTGAAACAGTTTTTATTTGTACCGATAGCGCTGGAGATTCAAGCCATATAAGAGAAAAAGCTAAAATCTTGGGCGAAGAGAAAAGTTTAGGAATTGCAGGTCATACTATTCACTTTGATAGTCCTCTTGATCAGGCTCGTGATAAAAAAAATACTAAGTATTTTATTTCTAAAGGTTCAAAAGAGCAAAATTATTTAAATGGCGTTGATCGTGATCAAGGAACCAAAGAGATAAGAGATATACTAAAAGATATTATGAAGGGTAAAGAGATGTTTGTTTGTTTTTTTTGTCTGGGTCCAATTGATTCTGATTTTTCAATTTTAGCAGTACAAATTACTGATTCTGCTTATGTAGCTCATTCTGAAGATATTCTTTATCGACCAGGCTATGAACAATTGAAGAAAGCTAAAGAGCAGGGAGAATTTTTTTCTTTTGTTCATTCAGCTGGAGAGTTGGAGGATAATTTAAGCAAGAATGTAGATAAAAGAAGAGTTTATATGGATTTAGAAAATAATTTAGTTTATAGCGTGAATACCCAATATGCGGGAAATACTGTAGGCTTAAAAAAACTTTCATTAAGGCTTGCTATACAAAAGGCTTATCAGGAAGGTTGGCTTGCTGAGCATATGTTTGTAATGAATGTTGCTGATAAAGATGGGAAGAAAGCTTATTTTTGTGGGGCTTATCCTAGTATGTGTGGGAAAACTTCTACAGCTATGCTTGAAGGTGAGTCGATTGTTGGAGATGATATAGCTTATTTACGGGCTAGAAACGGCAAAGCTTATGCTGTAAATGTAGAGAGAGGCATTTTTGGTATTGTAAAAGATGTAAATCCAAAGGATGATCCAGTTTTATTTGAATCTTTAACCAAAGAAGGGGAAGTTATTTTCTCTAATATTTTAATCGATAAAGAAGGTGGCGTTTTTTGGATTGGTAAGTGTAAGGATATCCCTCATAGAGGAATTAATTATACTGGAGATTGGGAACCAGGGAAAACTGATAATCAAGGAGAAGAAGTTCCACCATCTCACAAGAATGCTCGTTATACTATAAGATTAAAAGATCTAAAGAATGTAGATGATAATTTAGAAAACCCCGAGGGAGTAGAGGTTAAAGGATTAATATATGGTGGAAGAGATTCAGACACTTCTGTTCCAGTAGAACAAGCCTTATCTTGGCAACAAGGGATTATTACTAAAGCAGCAAGCTTGGAGTCAGAGACAACAGCTGCAACTTTAGGCAAAGAAGGAGTAAGAGTTTTTAATCCTATGGCTAATATGGATTTTTTATCTATTTCTGTAGGTAAATACATAGAGTCAAATTTAAAATTTTCCGAAAAATTAACTAATCAGCCTTTAATATTTTCAGTAAATTATTTTCTAAGAGATAATAATGGAGGATTTCTAAATGGGATTAAGGATAAACAGGTTTGGCTTAAATGGATGAGATTACGATCTGAAGATAAGGTGAAAGCTTTAAGAGGGCCTACAGGATTATTACCGGAGTATGATGATTTAAAGAAATTGTTTAAAGAAGTTTTAAATAAAGATTATAGTGAGGTCAATTATGTTGATCAATTTACTATAAGAATATTAGAAAACTTAGCAAAGATAGAAAGAATTAAAAATATTTATAAAAAGCTAGAGGGAATTCCAGAGTGTTTGTTCACTGAGTTAGATGCTCAAGTTAGTCGTTTGAGAGAAGCTCAAAAGAAAAATGGAAATTATATTAATCCTAAAAACTTGTCCGCCGAAGCGCTCCGTCGCTGAAGCTATGGAGCGTAGGCGACCTTGGCGTAGGCGGAGTTATCTTATGAGGTTTTGTCATGATTAATGATTTAGAATTAAAATTATTTAAAAAAGGAAAAGTAAGAGATGTATACGACTTAGGTCAACAATTGTTAATGGTTGCTACTGATAGGATATCTTGTTTTGATTTTGTTTTACCTACACTGATCCCTGATAAAGGAAAAATTTTAACTCAAGTTTCTTCGTTTTGGTTTTCATACTTAAAAGATACAGTAGAGAACCATCTTATATCAACAAGCGTAGAAGATTTGCCAATTTCTGATCCAGATAAAGAGAAATTAAAAGGGCGAGCAATGATTACTAAGAAATGTGAAGTTATACCTTTTGAGTGTGTAGTTAGAGGATACCTTTCTGGTTCGGGGTGGAAAGAATATAAAGCTAAACAAAGTGTTTGTGGTATAGAATTACCAGTTGGGTT